>NZ_JBFTPR010000008.1:0-240658 GCF_056398585.1 Aminobacter sp. 01T433 | reverse complement strand
TCAGGCGCTGCGTCGATCTGGTCGTAGGCCTTGAACTCGCCGAAATACTTGGTGATCGCCGCCGTCAGCGACGTCTTGCCATGGTCGACGTGACCAATCGTGCCAATGTTCACATGAGGCTTATTACGCTCGAATTTACCTTTTGCCATTGTCTCTTTCCTTGGGCATCGGGACCTTGGTTCCGGTCGGATGCGGGGCGATTACCGATAAAGGACGAAAAAGACAAGCGCCTTTTGGCCAAGGGCCAAGGTCGGGCTCAAAAGCCGCGGTGCTCTTTCAGTGCTGGACGCACATATGGTGGCAACCGAATGCAAATAAAAGGCTTCTCACTCGGCAAGAAAGCCCTGGAGCGGGTAGCGGGAATCGAACCCGCGTATTCAGCTTGGAAGGCTGCTGCTCTACCATTGAGCTATACCCGCGCCCTGAGCGCCGCGCGCCTGTTCAGGAGCGAAGCACGCTCTGGTATTCACCTTGCGGCATGGCCCTCTAAAAGATGAGATCACCTTTCGAGGCCATGCGTTTTATGGCTTCCGGGCCGGCAGTGGTGGAGGAGGTTGGATTCGAACCAACGTAAGCTGAGCTAACGGATTTACAGTCCGTCCCCTTTAACCACTCGGGCACTCCTCCAACTGCTTTGCCGGAGCCATGCAACGAGGCATTTCCAGATCCCGGTTCGAGGCGAAGCGCCCTGCCCCGAAATCTGCGTGGGCTTATGGCGACAAGGATTTGGCCTGTCAACCGGACAGGGTGCGTTTTCATGCGGATTATTCAAAGCGCCGACTAACGGGCCGTATCCAAAGCCAGGAGCTGGCGCTATAGCAGGCGCATGAACGATACAAAAAAGCCCGGAACACCCAAGGATAGCCACTACGCCAAGCTGCGTCGCACCTTCCGCGACCAGAAAAGCGGCGGCGCGCCCGAATTCAAGCCACGCAAGCCAGTGCCGCCTGGGGAGAACGCCCCTGACGGGCGGGTACGGCTCTATGGGCTGCATACCGTGCGCGCAGCGCTCGACAATCCGCGCCGCAAGATTCGCCATATGTGGGTTACACGCAATGCGGCGGAACGGCTTGAGATCGCCGATCTCGGTGCCCTGCCCTTCGCCGCCGAATTGGTCGAGCCAAGAGAGATCGACAAAATCACGGGTTCCGACGCGGTGCACCAGGGCGTGCTGATCGAGGCCGAGCCGCTGCAAACCAAGGCATTGTCGGCGCTGGGTGATTCGCCATTGATTCTGGTGCTCGACCAGGTCACCGACCCCCACAATGTCGGCGCGATCATTCGCTCGGCGGTGGCTTTCGGCGCTGGTGCGCTGGTCACCACGCAGCGCCATAGCCCACACGAGAGCGGCGTGCTCGCCAAATCGGCATCAGGGGCGCTCGAACACATCGACCTGATCGAAGTGCGTAATCTCTCCGATGCGCTCGGTGAACTGCATGAGGCCGGCTTCCAGACGATCGGACTTGATTCGGAAAGCCCAGCCGAACTCGAAAAGACGTTTTCGGGCAGCCGGGTCGCATTGGTGCTCGGCGCCGAGGGCAAAGGCCTGCGCCAAAAGACACGCGAGACAGTGACCGCGCTTGCCCGTCTGGACATGCCAGGCGCGATCCACTCGCTCAATGTGTCCAATGCGGCAGCAATCTCGCTTTATGCGGCAAGGAAGTTCTTGCGCTGACATAAGTCGGAACCGGCTGTGTCGCGGCGGCTTTCAATTGAGAGTTACTGCGGCACCAAGCCACGGCTTCAGCGCGAAGCCTCCCTTGACCTTCCACCTGGCGGAAGCCGTAGCCTGATGGCAAAACGGAGATACGCCATGGCGCGCTGCCCCAAACTCATCCCGCTGTTTTCGCTCGCCTTCGTGCTCGGCATTGCCGCGCCGGCCCTCGCCCAGACCAAGACCGTCGCCGATCTTGCGGGGAACACGCATATCCATGGGCTCGCCTTCGATCGTGCGGAGTCCAACAATATCCTGATCGCCACGCATCACGGGCTGCTCGTGGCAGGCTCAGATGGCACCGTGACGCAGGTTTCGGAAAGCCAGGACGACTTCATGGGCTTTACGCCGCACCCGGCCGACCCTGCGATCCTGTTTGCCAGCGGCCATCCAAAAGGTGGCGGCAATCTTGGCTTCATCAAATCGACCGACGCGGGAAAGAGCTGGACGCAGATCTCGCCAGGCGTCAATGGGCCGGTCGACTTTCACCAGCTCGCGGTCAGCCCTACCAATCCTGACGTGCTGTACGGATCATATGGCAGCATCCAGACCAGCAGCGATGGCGGCGCGACATGGACTATCGCAGGCGAAGCCCCGCCCAAGCTGATTGACCTGGCCATATCGCCGACCGATCCGGCCGTCGTGTACGCCGCAACGCAAACCGGGCTGATGATCAGCCGCGACGGCGCCAAGAATTGGCACGCGCTGATCGCCGACGTCCCGGTCACGACGGTCGAACTGACCACAGATGGCGCAATCTATGCCTTCGTGCCCGGCCGCGGCCTGCTCAAGGCAAGTGAAACCGCGCCGAAATTCGAAACCATCGGGCAAGGCCCCGACAGTGAGGGCTACATCCTGCACCTTGCAGTAAATGCCAAATCGCCTGAGCGTCTGGTCGCTGCCACCGGCGAGCTGGCGGTCGTGGTCAGCGGCGATTCCGGCGCGACCTGGAACAAACTCGGCGCCAACTAAGCCTCTTCGCTGTGACCGAAACGCAAAACGGGCTCCGGCAATCATTCCGGAACCCGCTCTTCGACGGCGTGGAAAAGGCCGCGGCTTGGGAACGTTACCCCGCGACCTCCCCCGCCTATGCTGCCTGGTTCTTGACCTCACCGGCCTGCGAGCCAACTTCGAAATTGGCCATCCTTTCGAGCGCGCGCACCAGCGCTGAATGGTCTTCCTTCGCCCCGCCATTAGCCGCACAGGAGTTGAACAGCTCCTGGGTCATCGAGGTGTTGGGCAATGACACGCCAAGCGCCTTGGCGCCCTGCAGCGCAAGGTTGAGATCCTTCTGGTGCAGTTCGATGCGAAAGCCCGGCGCGAAGGTGCGCTTGACCATACGCTCGCCATGCACTTCGAGGATGCGCGATGCAGCCAATCCGCCCATCAGCGCCTGCCGGACCTTGGCCGGATCAGCACCTGCCTTCGATGCGAACACCAATGCTTCGGCCACTGCCTCGATGGTCAATGCGACGACGATCTGGTTGGCCACTTTGGTGGTCTGGCCGACGCCGTTGGGACCGACCAGCGTGATGTTCTTGCCCATCTTTTCGAACACCGGACGGGCGCGTTCGAACGGCTTGTCCTCGCCGCCGACCATGATCGTCAGCGACGCCGCCTTGGCCCCGACTTCACCGCCGGAGACCGGTGCGTCGAGATAATCGCAGCCCAGCTCATTGATCTTCTTGGCGAATTCCTTGGTCTCGATCGGCGAGATCGAACTCATGTCAATGACGAGCTTTCCCTTGGAAAGGCCTGATGCAACGCTATTTTCGCCAAACAGAACATCGGCAACCTGCGGTGTATCTGGAACCATCAGGATGATGATGTCACAGGCCTTGGCCAGCGCCTGATGGCCGGTCACTTTCTTCAGACCTTTGGCGACCAGTGCCTCAGGCAGTGAGCCACGATGGTCGCTGGCAACAAGCTGATAGCCGGCGTCCAGCAGGTGCCCCGCCATCGGCGCGCCCATGATGCCGAGCCCAATGAAGCCAATTTTTTCCATTTTCATATTCCTTCGAATTTCGTCTGGCCTATGCGGCCGCGCTGCCCTTGCCGGCAAAGTCAGCGAACCATCCCAGTCCCTCGACCGTCCCTGCCTTTGGCTTGTATTCGGCGCCGACCCAGCCGGCGTAGCCAATGCGGTCGAGGTGCTCGTAGAGGAACGGGTAATTGATCTCGCCCGTACCCGGCTCATGACGGCCAGGGTTGTCCGCCAGCTGCACATGCGCGATGCGGCCAAGATTGGCCTCGATGGTGCGGGCCAGATCGCCCTCCATGATTTGCATGTGGTAGATGTCGTATTGCAGGAAGAGATTGTCCGAGCCGACCCTGTCGATGATGCCGAGCGCCTGCTTGGTGTTGGTCAGGAAGAAACCGGGGATATCGCGCGTGTTGATCGGCTCGATCAGCAGGCGGATGCCGGCAGCCTTCAGCTTCTCGGCGGCGAAGGCGAGATTTTCGACGAACACGTTTTCCAGCACGTCATGGGTGTTTCCGGCGGGTGCAATGCCGGCAAGGCAATTGACCTGCTCACAGCCAAGCGCATGCGCATAGCTGATGGCCTTAGCCACGCCCTGGCGGAATTCGGGGATGCGATCGGGCAGCACGGCGATGCCGCGCTCGCCGGCCGCCCAATCACCGGGCGGCAGGTTGAACAGCGCCTGGGTCAGGCCGTTCTTCTTGAGGCGCGCGGCCAGGACATCGGACGCGTGGTCGTAAGGCGCGATGTATTCGACACCCTTGAAACCGGCGCGAGCGGCGGCATCGAAGCGGTCGAGAAAGTCATGCTCGCCAAAGAGCATCGAAAGATTGGCTGAAAACTTGGGCATAGGTTCTTCCTCGGAAAATCAGTCGAGCAGCATGATTGCGGTTGGCGCGTCTTCGTTGCTCTCGGCAAGCTCCTCGAACTCGACGACATTGTCGATCTCGACACCCATGGAGATATTGGTGACGCGTTCGAGGATGAATTCGAGGACGACGGGCACCTGATGTTCCTTCATGAGCTGCTTGGCCTGCTTGAAGGCAGCGGCAAATTCTTCCGGCTTGCGCACGCGGACCGCCTTGCAGCCCATGGCCTCGGCCACCGCGACGTGATCGACGCCGTATCCTGCCTCCGGGTCGCCTGAGCGATTGATGTTTTCGAACGACAGGCTGACCTCGAAATCCATGGCAAAACCGCGCTGCGCCTGGCGGATAAGGCCAAGATAGGCGTTGTTCACGACGACATGGATGTAGGGCAGCTTGTGCTGGGCGCCGACGGCCAGCTCCTCGATCATGAACTGGAAATCATAGTCACCCGACAAAGCGACGATGTCGCGGTTCGGATCGGCAGCGCGAACACCGAGTGCTGCAGGCAGGGTCCAGCCGAGCGGGCCGGCCTGGCCGCAATTGATCCAGTTGCGCGGCTTGTAGACATGCAGGAACTGCGCGCCGGCGATCTGCGACAGGCCGATGGTGGTGACATAGGTGGTGTCACGGCCGAAAGCCTTGTTCATTTCCTCATAGACGCGCTGCGGCTTGAGCGGCACCTGCTCGAAGTGGGTCTTGCGCTTCATCGTCTTCTTGCGCGCCTGGCATTCCTTGGCCCAGCCGGACCAGTCGCGCAGCTTGCCCGCCGTCTTCCATTCGGTGGCGACATCGAGCAACATCTTCAAGGCCGCACCGGCATCCGAAGTCACGCCGAGATCAGGCGCAAAGACGCGGCCGATCTGGGTAGGCTCGATGTCGATATGGATGAACTTGCGGCCCGCCGTGTACTTGTCGACCGAGCCGGTGTGGCGGTTGGCCCAGCGGTTGCCGACGCCAAGCACAAAATCTGAGGCGAGCATCGTTGCGTTTCCGTAGCGGTGCGAGGTTTGCAAGCCGCACATGCCGGCCATCAGGCGGTGGTCATCGGGGATCGATCCCCAGCCCATCAGGGTCGGGATGACGGGAACGCCGGTGATCTCGGCGAATTCGATGAGCAGGTCCGAGGCATCGGCATTGATGACGCCGCCGCCAGCGACGATCAGCGGCCTTTCGGCCTCGTTGAGCATCGACAGCGCCTTTTCAGCCTGGGCGCGGGTCATCACCGGCTTGTGGACCAAAAGCGGCTCATAGGCGTCGATGTCGAATTCGATCTCGGCCAGCTGAACATCAACGGGTAGATCGACAAGAACCGGCCCGGGACGACCCGAGCGCATGAGGTGGAATGCTTTCTGCAGCGTCATCGGCACCAGATACGGCTCCATGACGGTGACGGCCCATTTGGTGACCGGTGTTGCGATCGCTGCAATGTCGACGGCCTGGAAGTCTTCCTTGTTCAAACGGGCGCGCGGCGCCTGACCGGTGATGCACAGGATCGGGATCGAATCGGCGGATGCCGAATAGAGGCCGGTGATCATGTCGGTGCCGGCCGGCCCCGATGTGCCGATGCACAGGCCGATGTTGCCGGCCTTGGTGCGGGTGTAGCCCTCGGCCATGTGCGATGCGCCCTCGACGTGGCGGGCAAGGACGTGCCGGATCGAACCACGCGCCTTCAGGGCCGAATAGAGCGGGTTGATCGCCGCACCTGGCACACCGAAGGCACAGCTGATGCCTTCCTTCTCGAGAACGAGGACCGCTGCATCGACAGCACGCATCCTGGCCATGGTCTTCCCTCCAACGATCGAAACTGAATGTTAACCGATCGTGTCATCGCAAGCCGAATTTTGCAACTTTTTCAAAATATTTTTTCATTCTCAGACATATGCACTTACCATCTGATTTTGCTGTCATTTTCATTTTTCGTTGCGCAGCGCTTCAAACTAAGTGAAAAAGTTTTTTAAACGCAATCTGGAGCACAGGCATGGCAACGACCGAAAAGCGGCAGCGCGGGCGGCCTCGTGCATTCCAGCCGGCTCCTGACGCCGGTTCGGTGCAGTCGCTCGACCGCGCGTTGCGCATCCTTGCCATCGTCGCGCATAGCGACGGCCTGTCGCTGAGCGAGATTTCGGCCGCGTCTGATCTTGCAGCAGCGACCGCCTACCGCATGCTGACCACATTGCAGAACCACGGCATGGTTGAGTTCGACAGCGATGGCCAGCTTTGGTCGATCGGGGTCGAGACCTACCGCATGGGTGCTGCCTTCCTGCGCCGGCGCAAGCTTGTCGATCGCGCCCGCACCGTCATGCAGGAACTGATGGAAAGGACCGGCGAGACCGCCAATCTCGGCGTCGCCGAAGACGATTGCGTGGTCTTTGTCAGCCAGGTCGAGACGCATCAGGCGATCCGCGCCTTTTTCAGGCCGGGCACGCGCAGCCCTTTCCACGCCTCAGGCATCGGCAAGGCGGTCCTTGCCCATCTCGACCGCGACCGCGTCAACGCAATCGTGCGCAAGGCAGGCCTCGACGCCTACACCGAACGCACGCTTTCGGAACCGGCAGCCCTTGCCCGCGATCTCGACCAGATCCGTGCGCGCGGCTGGTCGGTGGACGATGAAGAACGTTATCCCGGCATGCGCTGCGTGGCAGCGGCGGTGTTCAACGAATTCGGCGAACCCATTGGCGGCGTTTCGGTTTCCGGGCCCACGGTGCGCGTGACGCCCGAACGGCTGGGCGAGATCGGACCAATGGTTCGCGCGGCCGCCGCCGAGCTGACAAGGATGATCGGCGGCTCGCCGGACGGCACCTTGCCAAGCATCTGACCTTGACAGCGCAACCACAACGGCTGAAGTCAAAGCCTTGTTAGCAAGACCATCGCTGGAAACGAATATGAGCCTTCAGTCCGTCAAAGCCTTCTTCGCCGAACACGCTCCCGACATCCACGTCATCGAGACTTCGACTAGCTCAGCGACGGTGGCATTGGCAGCCGAGGCCCATGGCGTCGAGCCCGCCCAGATCGCCAAGACGATCTGCCTGCGTGTCGGTGACCGCATCTTGCTGGTCGTTGCCCGTGGCGACGCACGCATCGACAACCGCAAATGCCGCGATGCGTTCGGTGGCAAGCCACGCATGCTCGATGTCGAGCAGGTCGCCGAGATTACCGGCCATCCTGTGGGTGGTGTCTGCCCCTTCGGCCTGGCAACGCCGCTCCCGATCTATTGCGATGTGTCGTTGCGCGCCTATGAAGAAGTCGTACCCGCAGCGGGTGCCACCAATGCCGCGGTCAGGATCGGTGTCGAGCGCATGGCAAAGCTGGTCAATGCCGAATGGTGCGACATCTGCCAGGACGCGGTTGGCAAGTCAGAGGCGGAAGCTGCGGAATAGTTTCCAGGCTTCCGACCGCACCTTGGTTGTTTGAGCACGGCCGACCGCTATACTCGGCTGCATCAAATCAGGTTCGGGCGCATCGATGCCGCAGTTTCTTAAAGGACGCCGTTGGCTGTGGCCGGGTCTCGTCGTGGCGACTCTTGCGGCGGCAATCGTGTTTTTCGGCGGCGCCTTCGCCAACCGGATCTACCTCGACGAAGCGGCATCGCGTGGCCAGACCACGCTGCGGTTGGCTGTGGCTGCCCTTTCGGGCCAGATGAACCGCTTCGAGCCTCTGCCCGAACTGATCGCCGACCATGACGATATCAAGGAGCTGGTCAGCGATCCGGACAATCTGGCCCTGCGCGCACGCGCTAACGATTACCTCAAGGAAATCAATGCGCTGCTGAAATCTTCCGACATCTACGTACTGCTCCCCGGCGGCGAGACGATTGCGGCGTCCAACCACGACCTGCCGATCACCTTCGTCGGCGAAAACTTCTCCTATCGGCCCTATTACCAAGATGCCATTCGCGGCAACCAGGGACGCTTCTTCGCGCTCGGCACCACCTCGCTCAAGCGCGGCTATTATTTTTCCTCGCCGATCCGCATCGGCATGGAGATCCGTGGCGTTGTCGTTTTCAAGGTCGACATCGACGCCATTGAGGCGTCGTGGAAGGGCGGCGATCAAGAGATCATCGTCACCGATCCCGAAGGCATCATCTTCATGAGTGGCCAGCCAAGCTGGCTCTACGCCAGTCTCCGGCCGCTGACCGACGAGCGCCTCGCCCGCACCGAAGCATCGCGCCGCTATGCCGATGCGATGCTGCGAGAACTGCCGGTCACCCGAAGCACCACCGACGACGGCAATCTGCTGCTCCGCATCACCGAAGGCGGCAAATCGCGCGAGTTCCTCGAACTCGCCGAACAGATGCCACAGGCGCGCTGGACGGTTCACGTGCTCGCCGACACGGCTTCGGCGCACACGCAGGCTCTGGCAGCCGTTATCTCCGCCCTTCTGGCACTCGCCCTTGCCGGTCTCGGCGGGGCAATCATCCTCCAGCGTCGCGCCCGCCTCACAGAGCGCATGCAGATGCAGCAAAGCGCGCAGATCGAACTCGAACGGCGAGTCGAGGAGCGCACTGCCGATCTGGCGCAGGTCAACAGCCGGCTGGAGACCGAAGTCGCCGAACGCCGGACCACCGAACAGCAGCTGCGCCGGACCCAGGCCGACCTCATCCAGGCGGGCAAGCTTGCCGCCCTTGGCCAGATGTCGGCAGCGCTCTCGCACGAGTTCAACCAGCCGCTGGCGGCGGTGAAGACCTATGCCGACAATGCCGCCACCCTGATCGACAGGGCTCGCATCGACGAAGCACGCGATAACGTCTCGCGCATTTCGAGCCTCGCAGACCGCATGGCGTCGATCAGTCGGCATCTCCGGAATTTTGCCCGCAAGCCCAACCAGAAGCTTGGGCCGGTATCGGTTGAAGATGTCGTGCGCGATACTCAGGAAATCGTCGCCTGGCGCCTCAAGGCCGCCGACGCCATGCTGATCGTCGATCTCGGCCCGACCCCGCTCGCCGTCAAGGCGGGCTCGGTGCGACTGCAGCAGGTGCTGGTCAACGTCATCACCAACGCGGCCGACGCGGTCGAGGGCCAGGCCGATCGTCGCATTGAACTTACCGCGCGACGCAAGGGCCCCAAGGTCACCATCTCGATCCGCGACCACGGCCCCGGTGTACCAACGGCAATTGCCGAACGCATCTACGATCCGTTCTTTTCAACCAAGGGCGTGGGCAAAGGCCTCGGTCTGGGACTTTCCATTTCCTACAATATCGTCAAAGACTTTGGCGGAGTTCTTGGAGTCTTGAACCATCCTGAAGGGGGCGCCTTGTTCACCGTCGAGCTCGATGCGGCACGCGTCGCCACCCGTGAGGCTGCGGAATGAAGCCGCCGATCGTTCTTCTTGTCGATGATGAAGACGAGTTGCGCCGTTCGACCAGCCAGTCGCTCGATCTGGCCGGCTTCACCGTCGAGGATGTTTCGTCGGCCGAACGCGCGCTCGACTTCATCACTCAAGGCTTCAACGGCGTTGTCATCACCGACGTGCGCATGCCTGGCATGGACGGCATGACGCTGATGGGCCGCATCCGGGACATCGACGCCGATATTCCAGTAATTCTGGTGACAGGGCATGGCGACGTGCAGCTCGCCGTGCGCGCCATGCGCGAAGGTGCTTATGATTTTGTCGAAAAGCCCTTCGTCACCCAGCATCTGACGGAGATGGCGGCGCGTGCCATCGACCGCCGCAGCCTGGTGCTTGAAAATCGCGAACTGCGCGCCGTCGCCGGCAAGCGCGACGACATCGAAGCGCGCCTGCCCGGCCGCAGCCAGACGATGATCGACCTGCGCTACAAGTTGCGCGCGGTCGCTGCCACCGACGCCGACGTCCTTATCATTGGCGACACCGGCACAGGCAAGGAAGTCACCGCACGCGCACTGCACGACATCAGCGGACGCGCCACAAAACCCTTCGTTGCCATCAACTGTGCCGCCCTGCCCGAGACTTTGATCGAGAGCGAACTGTTCGGCCATGAGGCCGGTGCCTTTGCGGGTGCGTTGCGTTCGCGTTACGGCAAGTTCGAGCATGCGCGCGGCGGTACGGTGCTGCTCGACGAGATCGGTTCGATGCCGACCGACCTGCAGGTCAAGCTTCTGCGCGTCATCCAAGAGCGCGTCATTACCCGCCTCGGTTCCAACGAGCCGATCGCGCTCGACGTTCGTTTCATTGCCACCAGCAAGGTCGACCTCGACGCCGAAGTCGCCACCGGCCGTTTCCGCGCCGATCTGCTCTACCGGCTCAATGTCGTGACCTTGCGCATGCCAGCCCTTTCGGCACGGCGCGAGGACGTACCACTGCTGTTTCTCCAGCTGGCGCGCGAGGCCGCCGCTCGCTACCGCCGCGACGATGTCGAGGTGCCGCCCCAGGCTATCGCGGAAGTCGCTCGCCGCGATTGGCCTGGCAATGTGCGCGAACTACGCAACGCCGCCGACCGCTTCGTGCTTGGCCTTGGCCTGCAACTGCCCGACGGGCCGGCCGAGGCCAATGGGAGTAGCGATCGTCTTGGCGATCGCGTTGCCGAGTTCGAGAAGAATGCGATCGCAGCAGCACTGCTTGCCCATGGCGGCAGCCTCAAGCCGGTCTACGAACAGCTCGGAATCTCACGCAAGACCCTCTACGAAAAGATGCAGCGCCACGGCCTCGACAAGAACCGCCTTGGCGCCATCGAGGGCCCGGACGCCTAGCCGGTCGTGTCCATGTGTGGAAATCCACACACGGCAAGAAGGCAACGTCACCTTTTCCACCCACACGCGCTGATCTCGAACGTTTTTAGCCGCTCGCAAGCGTGCGCACGCATTGCGGCACGCGCTTTCAGCCACGCTTAATTGGCCATCCACCGCCGGCGCAGGGAGGGACCAGGCGCGGGTGGAAGCACACATACAAATCCCGGGAGGATTTCATGAAGAGACTGCTCGCCTCGCTGACGGCTGCCGCAACGCTTGCCGTATTCCCGCTCGCCGCCAACGCGCAGGCCTATCCTGAGCGCACCATCACCGTCGTCGTTCCGTTCTCGGCCGGCGGCCCGACCGATACGGTCACGCGCCTCGTTGCTGAATCAATGTCGAAGGACCTCGGCCAGCAGGTCATCGTTGAAAACGTCGGCGGAGCCGGCGGCACGCTCGGAGCCGGCCGCGTCGCCTCGGCCGATGCCGACGGCTACACGCTTCTGCTGCACCACATCGGCATGGCCACCAGCGCAACGCTCTACCGCAAGCTCGCCTATGACACGCTGAACGCCTTCGAATATGTCGGCCTGGTCACCGAAGTGCCGATGACGATCGTTGCCAAGAAGGATCTCGCGCCGACCGACCTCAAGGGCCTTGTCGAATACGCCAAGGCCAACAAGGACACAGTGACCGTCGCCAATGCCGGCATCGGTGCTGCCTCGCATCTGTGCGGCATGCTGTTCATGAGCGCCATCGGCACGCCCTTGGTCACCGTTCCCTACAAGGGCACGGG
The DNA here is from genome assembly GCF_056398585.1 of Aminobacter sp. 01T433. NCBI lineage: Bacteria > Pseudomonadati > Pseudomonadota > Alphaproteobacteria > Hyphomicrobiales > Phyllobacteriaceae > Aminobacter > Aminobacter sp. 01T433. The sequence continues at coordinate 228,654 of NZ_JBFTPR010000008.1, read as the reverse complement.
TCCGGCCATGACCGACCTTCTCGGCGGCCAGGTCGACATCATGTGCGACCAGACCACCAACACCACCAAGCAGATCCAGGGCGGCACCATCAAGGCTTACGCCGTGACTTCGCCGAAGCGCCTCGACGTGCTTGCCGACGTGCCGACCACCAAGGAAGGCGGCCTCGAAGGCATGGAAGTTGGCATCTGGCACGGCCTCTACGCGCCCAAGGGCACCCCGGCTGAGGTGACCGAGCGCCTGTCCAAGTCGCTGCAGGCGGCCCTCAAGGACCCCAACGTCGTTGCCCGCTTCGCCGAACTCGGCACCGTGCCGTCGTCGGAAGCCGACGCAACCCCGGCAGCGCTCAAGGCCAAGCTCGAAGGCGAAATCGCACGCTGGAAGCCGATCATCGAGAGCGCCGGCCAGTTCGCCGACTAAGGCACCTCGCCTGTGGCGGAAATCGATCGCGTAAAGCGCTGCCCTCATCCGCCTGCCGGCACCTTCTTCCCGTGAACGGGGAGAAGGCAGACTGCCGCAGCCTCTTGCCAATCGCCGACGCCTAGGAATGAGACAGGCGTCAGATGCCAGTTCCTTTCTCCCTGTCAATGTACGGGGAGAAAGTGCCGGCAAGCGGATGGGGGCAGCGTGACGCAGCTATTCACATCAGGCGCCAGCAGAGGGCCTTCCCATGAAAAACCTCGCCATCGATCCCACCAACGCCGCCTGCGGAGCGATCTTCGTCGCCACCGGCGCGTTTTTCGCCACCCAGTCGCTGGGTCTCGACCTGGGCACCACATTCCGCATGGGACCGGGCTATTTTCCGCTGGTCCTGGCTTGCGTGCTGATCGTTCTCGGCCTCGTCGTCATCGTCCAGGCCACCCGGGTCGAGGGCGAGCCGATCGGCCCGATCGCCTGGCGCGGCATGGCCTTCATCTTGCCGGCGCCGATCTTCTTCGGCCTCACCGTGCGCGGGCTTGGCTTCGTTCCGTCGATCTTCCTGACCTGCCTGATCGCTGCTTTTGCCTCGGCGCGGATGAAGCCGCTCGCCGCTGTCATCCTCTCCGCCGGAGTGACGCTGTTTTCGGTCGCCGTGTTCAGCTACGCGCTCGGCCTGCCGTTCCAGCGCTTCGGCCCCTGGCTGCCGTTCTAAGGAGGATGTGATGGAACTCTTCGACAATCTCGCGCTCGGCTTCTCAACTGCCACAACGCTCTCCAATCTCGGCTTCTGCCTGATCGGCGTCTTGCTCGGCACCCTCATCGGCGTGTTGCCCGGCATCGGCGCCACCGCCACCATCGCGATGCTGTTGCCGATTACCTTCCAGATCGGCGATCCGGTCTCCTCGCTGATCATGCTCGCCGGCATCTATTACGGCGCGCAGTATGGCGGTTCGACCACAGCCATCCTCATCAACATGCCGGGCGAATCCTCCTCCGCCGTCACCGCCATCGACGGCTACCAGATGGCACGCAAGGGCCGCGCGGGAGCCGCGCTCGCCATCGCCGCCATCGGCTCGTTTTTCGCTGGCACGGTTTCGACCTTCCTGGTCGCCATCTTCGCCCCGCCGCTGACGGCAATCGCGCTGCAATTCGGTGCGGCCGAGTACTTCTCGCTGATGGTGGTCGGCCTCGTGTCGTCCATCGCCCTCGCCCATGGCTCGATCATCAAGGCGCTGGCGATGGTCGTCCTCGGCCTTCTGCTCGGCCTCGTTGGCACCGACATCTACACCGGCACGCCACGCTTCACCCTTGGCATCCGCGAATATGCCGACGGGCTCAACTTCGTTGCGGTCGCGGTCGGCGTGTTCGGCGTCGCCGAAATCCTGCGCAACCTCGAAAGCGAAAAGACCCGTGAAGTGCTGATGGCCAAGGTTTCGGGCCTGATGCCGACGCGCCAGGATTTCCGCGAGATGGCAGCACCCATCCTGCGCGGCACGGCCATCGGCTCGGCACTCGGCATCCTGCCTGGCGGCGGCGCGATCCTTGCGGCCTTTGCCTCCTACACCGTCGAAAAGCGCGTCTCCAAGCACCCTGAAGAGTTCGGCAAGGGTGCAGTGGCAGGCGTCGCCGGCCCGGAATCGGCTAACAATGCGGGTGCGCAGACCTCGTTCATCCCAATGTTGACGCTTGGCATCCCGGCCAACCCAGTCATGGCGCTGATGATCGGCGCGATGATCATCCAGGGCATCGTGCCTGGCCCCAATGTCGCCACCGAGCAGCCGGCTCTTTTTTGGGGCATCATCGCTTCGATGTGGATCGGCAACCTGATGCTGATCATCCTCAACCTGCCGCTGATCGGGCTGTGGGTGAAGCTCTTGACCGTGCCCTACTACGTGCTGTTTCCGATCATCATGGCGTTCTGCGCCATCGGCGTCTACAGCGTGAACTCCAACGTCTTCGACCTCTACGCCGTCGCTTTCTTCGGCCTCGTCGGCTACGCGCTGGTCAAGCTGCGTTGCGAGCCGGCACCTTTGCTGCTCGGCTTCGTGCTTGGGCCGCTGCTCGAGGAAAACCTGCGCCGCGCAATGATCCTGTCGCGCGGCGACCCGACCACCTTCGTCACCCGTCCGATCAGTGCGCTACTGCTCGCACTGGCTGCCTGCGTGCTGATCGTGGTGTTGCTGCCGGCAGTGCGCAAGAAACGCGACGAGGTCTTTGTCGAAGAAGAAGCCTGACGCACGCAACTGCGCGCCGACCCAAGCTTGGGTCGGCGCGCATTGGTTGCAGCATGGAACTGCGGGGCTCCAGGTAAATGAGCATAGCGGTGCATAAACGCGAATGGTGATTTGACCACGCGTCTGGTTCGCGTGAATTTGAATATCGGATGTGAGCGAGGCGCTTCGAACCCCAGCCACCCGGTTTGACGACGCATGCTGCGACGATTGCTTTTTTGGCCCGCTGTGTAAATCGATCCCCCGCCCTCACGGCGGGTTCTTTTTGGGCATGGGCCAGCCGGCCGTCAGTGGCGACGGGCCGATAAATTGCGGATGCGTCTAGCCGTCCGCAGGCGTCGTCAGACGAACATCATGATGACGATGCCCCCGACCACGACCAGAACAAGTCCGGCAATCAGCATTGGAATCAGGGTGCTATCTTGGTTGGCTTCAGGCACGAGCGTTTCTCCGATCAGTCAGCTCGGTAAAATGACCTCGACCAGGCAGGCGCTCTTTGCGCCAGCGCAAACAAAACCCAATCCGACGCGCTCGCAGATCGGCAACGACGGCTTGTCATGCGTGAAAAAAGCCCGCGCCGAATGGGAATACAGCGCGGGCGAGCACAGTTGGGATCAAGTGCAAACAGAGGGTGATGCACCCGATAAGGGCTATCATAGTCAAATCCGGCGGCAGCTTTTTGCGCTAGATCAAATTGATCGCGCAAGTTCGATCCCCTTGCTGCCGAGCCCCTTTCGATTTACGCCATGCTGCAGGCAGTCAAGTTAAAGACGGAAAGGATTGCGGAACGTAAATCTGTCGCAATCGCCATGAAAAATCCGAGAATGAAAACTTCAAAGACGGCCGCGACTGCGCTTCTCGTTTCGGCTTGGTTAGGTACGCCCATCGCCGCAGCAGGCGATTTCGGCACTGAGACGCTTGCCCTGATCAATGCCTACAGGGTGAGCCGAGGCCTCTCGCCGCTAGCCTCTCACCGCACGCTGGAGGCTTTGGCGAGGCAACATAGCCGGTACCAAGCGGCAAGAAACAGCCTCGGCCATGATGGCTTCCGCCAGCGATCAGCCCAAGCAAAGGCTGCCGGCCTCAGCGTCGTATGTGCGGAGAACGTTGGTTATAACTATCAAAACGCACAGCAGCTTTTTGCGGGATGGAAGAACTCGGCACACCATCGGACGAACTTGCTTCGGCCCAACATCCGCTACGCGGGTGTTTCCGTAGTTGGCCCTTATTCGACTTTCTTCGCTTGCCGATAGTGCCGGCCGCCCGGATAACCGGGTCAACGGCAATGTTCCGCCTCAAGCAGTCATACGCAACCGCCCTCAAGCCGTTCAAGGGCCGCTGCCTTGAACTGGTGGTCTATGAGCTGTTCAAGTGGGAAGTGGTGCCCCCGGCAGGAATCGAACCCGCGACCTTCGGTTTACAAAACCGCTGCTCTACCATCTGAGCTACAAGGGCAATTTGCTCCGGTTAGCATATTTTTCGGCCCAGTAAAGACAATTTCGAGAGAATGGCGAAGCATCCCCAGGCAGCGCGGTCTGAGGGACCTAAAACTGCGCACAGGTGCTCACTACATGTTTGCAGCGGGTCGACAGGACCCTGCTCGGAGGTGATGGATGCTCAGGTTTGTGATCATTGCGGTGGTGGTGATTGTCGCCTGGCTGCTGTTGCTCAAGCTGTTTCGCCAGATCAAAGAGGCGCAGGTCGACTGGACCGGCGTCGCCGCGATCATCGGTTTCATCGCGCTCGCCTTCTATCTGCGCCACGTCACCGGCCTGGGCTGACCTCATTGCGCACAAGCTGGTGTTTGCTGGGCAGCCGACGTCATTGTCTCCGCAAACACCACACGATTGCGCCCTTGCTCCTTGGCCTCGTAGAGGCAGCGGTCGGCAAGGCGCATCAGTTGCGACGTCGGCTGCTGCCCGTCTGATACGACCGCTCCTATGCTGACACTCAACGGATGCGGGTGTCCTTCGACCGGATGGAAGACCAGTTGTTCGACCTCCATGCGAATCCGCTCTGCAATAGCTTCCGCGTCGTCGCGATTTGTCGCAGGCAATAAGACGCAAAACTCCTCGCCGCCGACACGTCCGACAAGGTCATGCTCGCGGATAGAGATCCGCAACGCGTTTGAAATCAGCTTGAGCGCCTCGTCGCCGACGAGGTGACCGAAGCTGTCGTTGATGTTCTTGAAATTATCGGCGTCGATCAACAAAAGCGCGCCGTGATCGCATTTGCGCCGCGCTTGTTTCGACTTCTCGAAAAAGGCCTCCCGGTTCAACAGGCCGGTCATCTGGTCATGGGTAGCCTTTGTCTTGAGCTGAGTATGGGCCTCCTGCAGCTCGGCAAGTGCCCGCTTCAGCTTTTCGTTCTGCCAGAAAATCAGGAAGCCGGCCGGAAACGCTGTCAGCACGGGCAGGATCGAGTTCATCGCGAAGACGAACGCCGTGAAGGGCTGGCCGGCCGAATAGCGGATCGAAAACGATACGATTTGGCTCACGACGATGACGGCAATGGTGATCAAGCTGGCCTTGAACGCGATCTTCCACACGGCGTTGTCCCTGCAGTTCGTGCCCCCTCTTGCAGTGGTGGATAGCGGTTGAAACTTAATGCTTTGCCATCCGGGCACAGATGTACAGAGATCGCATTGGTCCGAGTGAGGTCCGCGCCTGGAACGTCGCAGTGTTCCATGTTCAACATTCACCCAGGCCCGGTGACGACCAAGAAACTCGTAGGTAGCGGCATATGTGAGATCGCCTGGGGCGGGGGCCGGATAAGCTATGGCCAACAGGCCTGGCGACATAAGGCGCCTGTCCGCTCCCTTTGCTTCGACAAATCAGCATGCTACCCCCGTTGCGGCGGACGACATCGGCGTTCGGACCGCCTGTAGGGAGCACATGGACGCCAAGTCGCTGACATTCTCGTTCGCATCCTCCGGCACAGCGGAGGCCGACGCCGCGGCCGAGCGCCTTTCCAAGCGCTATGGCCAGACGTCTTACGATCAGGCCGACATCGTTGTTGCCTTGGGCGGAGACGGCTTCCTGTTGCAGACACTGCGTGAGACGATGAGCACCGGCAAATGCGTCTACGGCATGAACCGTGGCACCGTCGGCTTCCTGATGAACGAATTTAATGAGAGCGCCCTACCCGAGCGACTTGCCTCAGCAGTTGCCGAAACCATCCGGCCACTGGAAATGGTGACGATCGACAATGCGGGTGTCACCAGGGACGCGCTTGCCATCAACGAGGTCTCGCTGTTGCGCCAGTCCTACCAGGCGGCACGGTTGCGCATTTCGGTCGACGGCAAGGTTCGACTGGAGGAACTGATATGCGACGGCGTGATGGTGGCAACGCCGGCTGGGTCCACAGCCTACAATCTATCGGCCCACGGTCCCATCCTGCCGCTCGACGCGCCGCTTCTGGCGCTGACCCCGGTCAGCCCGTTCAGGCCGCGACGCTGGCGCGGCGCGCTTTTGCCCAAGACCGCAGTGGTTCGCTTTGACATCCTGGAAGAACAAAAGCGCCCGGTGAACGCAGTCGCCGACCACACGGAAGTCAAGTCGGTGGTCTCGGTCGAGGTCAAGGAATCGGCAAACCATACCGCCACCTTGCTGTTCGACGCCGGTCATTCCTGGAGTGAGCGCATCCTGGCCGAGCAGTTCAGATACTGAGCTTTGGGCCACAGCTAGAAGTAAACAGCTGCAATCGCCGTGTAGGTGCCAGTTTGAGTTGACAAATCGCGCACTTACGCCTATCGCGTTGCGGCATATTGCAGGCGAGTTGCGCCTGTCGTGGCCAGATCGCCGCGCCCTTGAACGAGCAAAGACAGCCAACAAACTTGTCCGAAGACACTCAGACCGCTTCAGAAGCGTTGACCTTCGCAGACCTCGGCCTTTCGCCGAAGGTCCTTTCCGCAGTCACCGACGCCGGCTACACGCAGCCTACGCCGATCCAGGCAGGCGCGATTCCGCACGCGCTGCAGGGAAAGGACGTGCTGGGTATCGCCCAGACGGGCACCGGCAAGACGGCATCCTTCGTGCTGCCGATGCTGACGCGCCTTGAAAAGGGCCGCGCCAGGGCACGCATGCCACGCACGCTGATCCTCGAACCGACGCGCGAACTCGCCGCCCAGGTCGAAGAGAACTTCGTCAAATACGGCAAGAACCACCGGCTCAACATCGCCCTTTTGATCGGCGGCGTATCGTTCGACGAGCAGGAAAAGAAGCTTGAGCGCGGCGCCGACGTTCTGATTGCCACGCCCGGCCGCATGCTCGACCATTTCGAACGCGGCAAACTTCTGCTCACCGGCGTCGAGATCCTGGTCATCGACGAAGCCGACCGCATGCTCGACATGGGCTTCATTCCCGACATCGAGCGTATCTGTAAGCTGATCCCGTTCACTAGGCAGACGCTGTTCTTCTCGGCGACAATGCCGCCTGAAATCACCAAGTTGACCGAGCAGTTCCTGCACGCGCCTATACGCGTCGAGGTCTCCAAGGCAGCATCGACCAGCACCAACATCACCCAGCGCCTCGTCAAGTCCGGCCCCAAGCCGTGGGACAAGCGCGAAACGCTGCGCAAGCTGATCAATGCCGAAGGCGACGAGATCAAGAACGCCATCATCTTCTGCAACCGCAAGGTCGACGTGTCGGAACTGTTCCGCTCGCTGGTCAAGCACGACTTCGACGCCGGCGCCCTGCATGGCGACATGGATCAGCGCGCCCGCATGGCGATGCTCGCCGGCTTCCGCGACGGCAAACTGAAGCTCCTCGTTGCCTCCGACGTTGCCGCGCGCGGCCTCGACATTCCCGAAGTCAGCCACGTTTTCAACTACGACGTGCCGATTCATGCGGAAGACTATGTCCACCGCATCGGCCGCACCGGTCGTGCCGGACGGCTGGGCAAGGCCTTCACCATCGTTACCAAGTCCGACACCAAATATGTCGACGCCATCGAGCGACTGACCGGCCTGCCAATCGAATGGCACGATGGCGACCTTTCGACGGTGATCGCCAGCGAAGGCGAGGACGAGGCTCCGCGCCGTGGCCGTGGCGCACCGCGCCGTGCCGGCAAGGAAAAGCATGGCCGTGAGCGCGACCGCAAGCCGCGTGAAGAAGCGCCCGTCGCCCAGGCAGCAGTTGTCGCAAGCGAAGCTCCGGTCGACAACGTGGTATCCGACATCAACGAGCGCCGTGAGCGCAAGGAAGCGATCCGGAACGGCAACGCCGATCGCAAGCCGCGCGAGCATGAAGACAAGCCGCGTCGTGACGACAATCGCGGCCACCGCCGCAACAATCGCGATCGTGAAGAAGACGACGACCGCACGGTCGGTTTCGGCGACGACCTGCCGGCCTTCATGCTGATCGAGACAAATATCTGAGAGCCAAGCGTCTCAAAGAAAACGGCTCCTTCGGGGGCCGTTTTCTTTTGGCGACTGAAGCAATTCAACGAGCAGCGACGCCCTTTGCGGTTGGTTTAGCCAGCGCCCCAATGAAAAACGGCCCCTTGCGGGGCCGTTTTCTTTTGCTTGATTGAACCGCTCAGGTAAGCGGCGACAGCTGTATCTCGACACGACGGTTCTGCGCGCGGCCCTCGGCCGTTGCGTTGGAAGCGATTGGCCGGGTTGCACCGAAGCCGGTGACGGCGAAGCGACGCGAATCGACACCCTGGGAGCCGAGGTAGTTGGCCACCGACAGCGCACGGCGCTGCGACAGGTCGAAATTGTGCTGGTCGCCGCCGGTCGAATCGGTATGGCCGAACACGTCGACCGTGGTCTGGCTGTACTTCTTCAGCACCAGCGCAACCGAATTGAGGGTGTTGTAGAAGCCCGACTTCACGGCGTCCTGGTCGCTGGCGAAGGTAATGTTGGACGGCATGTTCAGGATGATCTGGTCACCGGCGCGGGTGACACTGACGCCGCTGCCCTGAAGCTGGGCGCGCAGTTCGGATTCCTGCCTGTCCATGTAGCCGCCGGCAAGGCCACCAGCCAAAGCGCCAACGCCCGCGCCGATCAGCGCGTTGCGGCGGTCATTGCCGCCGGCAAGCAGGCCAAGGCCCGCACCGGCAAGCGCACCAATACCTGCGCCTGCTGCGGCGTTCGAAACCTTCTGCTGGCCCGTATATGGGTCGGTCGTGCAGGCGCCAACAAACATGCTGCCAGCCAGCGCGAAAATCACTGTCTTCTTCATTTAAGGATGTCCCTCTCAGTACCCGCGAAACGCAACGGCGCTCCACGCAAAGCCCTTCACCGGCCTTGTAGCATGAAATGCGGCGAAAAACGGAACGGCAGCAGTAACAAGCGAGCAAACTCGAACCCGCCTTGCATGAGAAATTTTGCCTGTTACCGCAGCTTCCTTCCGTCGATCACCGCAACCTCGATCTTGTCGAGCTCGAAGTCGTCGAACAGACGCGAATTGAACATAATCGATTTTGCGCCGCCGCCCCACTGGCAACAGAACACAATAGCAGGCGCTGCTCACACAATGGCGTCAGGAACATCGTCAGCAACCGCGATCAATATGATTTCGATGGCACAAACAGGCAGATGGTCCGGGTGTTGTCGGCGCCGTCGACCGAACACCAGTGGTATTCGCCGTCCGGCGAGGGTTTGACGCGGGCATCCTGATAGGTGACGACCTCTCCGGTGCCCTCGATGACATAGCCCTGCGGGCGCTCGCTGATCGCCTTCTTCGGCACCTCGCGGCAGTCATAGCCAGAGCAACAGGCAAAGGGATAGGTCCAGCCCTTTGGCGCGTCGTGCGAAAAAGCGGGCGGGACGTTGAGAGCAATCAGCACAAGGGCAGAGACAGCAAGCGCATATCTCCGCGGCGGGCGTTTTCCTGGGCACAACATGACGCGTTCCCCTGAGATCTCCTCCCAAGCGAATCCTCCGCCCGCATGCTTAACGAAAAGTTACCGCAAGATGTTCCAGCAACCGGTGCCCGGTCATCGCTACCTGCGGATGACCGGGTGCAAGTTACGGAAGGAAGCTAGCCGCTAGTCGAGATCAGCGACCGCCTGCCCTGCCCCGCCTTCGATACGCTGCGACAGCGACGCCTCCATGAAGTCGTCAAGGTCGCCATCGAGAACGTCGGACGGGCTTGTGCTTTCGACGCCGGTGCGAAGGTCCTTCACCAGCTGGTAGGGCTGCAATACGTAAGAACGGATCTGGTGGCCCCAGCCGATATCGGTCTTCGACGCCTCAGTAGCGTTGGCCGCAGCTTCGCGCTTCTTCAGCTCTTCCTCGTAGAGGCGCGAGCGCAGCATTTCCCAGGCCTTCGCCTTGTTCTTGTGCTGCGAGCGTTCGGCCTGACAAGCGACAGCGATGCCGGTGGCGATGTGCGTGATGCGCACCGCCGAGTCGGTGGTGTTGACGTGCTGGCCGCCTGCGCCCGAAGAACGGTAGGTGTCGATGCGGACATCCGATTCCGAGACGTCGATTTCGATCGAATCGTCGACGACCGGATAGACCCAGATGCTCGAGAACGACGTGTGGCGCCGTGCATTGCTGTCAAAAGGCGAGATGCGGACAAGCCGATGGACGCCCGATTCCGTCTTCAGCCAGCCATAGGCATTGTGGCCCTTGATGAGGAGCGTGGCGGATTTGATGCCGGCTTCTTCGCCGTCATGGACTTCCAGAATCTCGACCTTGAAGCGGCGGCGTTCGGCCCAGCGCGTGTACATGCGCAGCAGCATGTTCGCCCAGTCCTGGCTCTCGGTGCCGCCGGCGCCGGCGTGGACTTCGAGATAGGTGTCGTTCTTGTCGGCTTCGCCCGACAGCAGCGACTCGATTTGGCGCGCCCGGATTTCACCGGCCAGCGAACGGATGGCGGTTTCGGCTTCGCTGATGATGTCAGCATCGCCTTCCTCCTCGCCCATCTCGATCAGGCCGATATTGTCTTCCAGCGCCTGGCTGAGCCCCTGGATAGAGCGGATGCTGTCGTCGAGCGACTGGCGCTCGCGCATCAGCTTCTGCGCCTCCTGCGGGTCGTTCCAGAGGTTGCCGTCCTCTGCCCGCATGTTCAGGTAATCAAGCCGTTTTACCGCCTGATCCCAGTCAAAGATGCCTCCTCAGCAGGCTTATGGCCTGCCTGATTTCGTCGACAATGTTCTGCGTTTCCGCGCGCATGGAGATTGCTTCTTTTTGCTTGTTTCGCACCCGAAGGCGGCTTGTTGAATCCGCGCGGAACATAGGGATGAGGTCGCCCTGTGTAAAGCAAAATGGGCGGGAGCCATGTGCTCCCGCCCGCCAGCTTTGTCGTGCCCTGCGTTGCCTAGCCGACGTAAGCCGCTTCGAGTTTGGCGACGTCGATCTTGGTCATCTGCAACATCGCCTGCATCACCCGGCTGGCCTTGGCGCCATCGGCATCGCCGAGCAGCCGAGGCAAGGCTTCGGGAACGACCTGCCAGGAAAGGCCGAACTTGTCCTTCAGCCAACCGCACTGGCCGGGCTGGCCACCTTCCGACAATTTGGTCCAGAAATAGTCGACCTCGGCCTGATCCTTGCAGTCGATGGACATCGAGATCGCTTCGGTGAACTTGAAGTGCGGACCGCCGTTCAGGGCGGTGAAACCCATGCCCTCAAGCTCGAACTCGGCCACCATGACGCTGCCGGCGGGCCCTGGCCCTGCCTCGCCATATCGGGTCATCTTGCCGATCTTCGAGTTCTTGAACACCGATGTGTAGAACTTGGCGGCCTCTTCGGCCTGGTTGTCGAACCATAGGAATGGGCTGATCTTCTGCATCACTCTCTCCCTGCTTTGAAATCGGACTGCGCCACCATCGAGGCTGCTGCTTCAAGGACGATCGAGCAACGAACGCTCCGACATGACTTCGGAGTTCGCGTACGCCCCTCGACGCCCATTCAATAACTGAAAGGCTATATAACTATTTGGCTATTTGCAAGAGGCAGATGGACCGCCATTCGAACACAACAAAAAATGCGCGCGGCTTGGCCACGCGCATTTGTCAGTTCCGTCAAAGGGTCCAGCTGATGCCGGACTGGACTGCGATCTTAGTAGAGGCCGCCGCCACCTTCGCTGATGGCCTTGCTGGCCTGCGGCGAGAGTGCTCCGCCATAACCATTGGTGCCGTCCTCACCCATGCCGATGACCCAGTAGCTGTCGGCGGGTCCGGTGCCGGGCTTGAACGCTTCCATGATCGTGCCGGGCGCACCTTCCGACGCCTGCATGCCGGTCTTGCGGTCGATCGAAATCACCTTCATGCCGGCCGGAACGACGAAGTCGACCTTGGGCGTACCGTCGAGCGCCACGGTCATGAAGTCCTTGAACACGGGTGCTGCGAGACCGCCACCGGTGGTGCCCTTGCCGAGCCCCTGCGGCTTGTCATAGCCAAGGTACAGTCCGACGACGAGGTTGGGCGTATAGCCGACGAACCAGGCGTCCTTCTCGTCGTTGGTCGTTCCTGTCTTGCCCGCCATCGGACGGTTGAGCGACAGCAACGTCGTTGCAGTGCCGCGCAGGACCACACCTTCCAGCATCGAGGTGATCTGGTAGGCCGTCATCGGGTCGAGCACCTGCTCGGAATTGTCGACCAGTTCCGGCTCGGGCTGGTTGGCCCATTCGGTGGCGACACATCCTTCGCAGCCACGCTCGTCATGCTTGAACACCGTCTTGCCGTAGCGGTCCTGGATCCGGTCGATCAGCGACGGCTTGATCTGGCGGCCACCATTGGCCATCACCGCATAAGCTGAGACCATGCGCATCACCGTGGTCTCGCCCGCGCCCAGCGCCATCGGCAGATACGGTGCGAGCTTGTCGTAGACACCGAAACGCTCGGCATATTCGGCAACCGTCTTCATGCCCATGTCGTTGGCCAGGCGCACCGTCATGAGATTGCGCGAGCGCTCGATGCCGGCGCGCAAGGTCGACGGTCCAGCGGCCTTGCCATCATAGTTCTTGGGCGTCCAGGAGGTGTTGCCAGACTGGATGGTGATCGGGCCGTCCATGATGACGGAGGCCGGCGTGTAGCCGTTGTCGAGCGCAGCCGCATAGACGAAGGGCTTGAATGCCGAGCCGGGCTGACGCATCGCCTGGGTCGCGCGATTGAACTCGGACTGCGCGAAAGAGAACCCGCCGACCATGGCGAGCACGCGGCCAGTGTGCGGATCCATGGCAACGAGGCCACCTTCCACTTCCGGCACCTGGCGCAGCGCATAGCCGGCGCCACCCTCATTCTTCTGGACGTAGATCACGTCGCCGGCCTTGAGCACTTCAGCGGGCGAATTTGCCTTGAGGCGCTTGCCGGCGGCGACATAACGCATGGCAAAGCTCATATCGTCCTTCGACACGGAGCTCTGCTCGCGATCCTTGGACAGAGCGCCGGATACTTCGCGCTTGGGCTGCAGGCCGATGTCGAGCCCGGTCTTCGAGCTGTCGAGAACAACGGCCAAGCGCCATTCGGGAACGTCGCCCAGAGCCTTGACCGCCCCAAGTGCCGTGCCCCAATCGCCAGAAATGTCGATGTTCTTGACCGGACCGCGATAGCCGCGCAGGCGATCATATTTCTCCAGGCCCGACTGCATGGCCTTGCGCGCCATGGCCTGAAGCTTCGGGTCGAGCGTGGTGCGAACCGACAGGCCGCCTTCATAGAGCGCGTCCTGGCCGTAGCGCGCAATCAATTCGCGGCGGACTTCCTCGGTGAAATATTCGCCAGCGAAGACGTAGGTGCCGGTACGGCGCGGCGTCACGCCGAGCGGCTCAGCCTTGGCCTTCTCGCCCTCCTCGCGCGAAATGTAGCCGTTGACCACCATCTGCTGGATTACCCAGTTGCGGCGCTCGACGGCGCGCGCGGCGTATTTGAACGGGTGATAGTTGGACGGTCCTTTCGGCAGAGCCGCGAGATAAGCGGCCTCTGCCACCGTCAGCTCGTTCACCGACTTGTCGAAATAGGTCAGCGCCGCACCGGCGATGCCGTAGGCGCCAAGGCCGAAGAATATCTCATTGAGGTAGAGTTCGAGGATACGGTCCTTGGAATAGGCCTGCTCGATGCGGAACGACAGGATGGCTTCCTTGGCCTTGCGGTCCATCGTCTGCTCGTTGGAGAGCAGGAAGTTCTTGGCGACCTGCTGCGTGATGGTCGAGCCACCTTGCGTCGGACCACCGGTGACATAGGCGAGCGCGGCGCGCGAAAAGCCCATGATGTCGATGCCGGGATGATTGTAGAAGTTCTTGTCTTCGGCCGATAGGAACGCCGCCTTGACGCGATCGGGCACGGCCTGGATCGGCAGATAGAGCCGGCGCTCGCGCGCGAACTCGCCCATGAGCGCGCCATCGGAGGCGTGGATGCGCGTCGTCACGGGCGGCTCGTATTTGGCGAGCACCTCGTAGTCGGGAAGTTCCTTGGTGAGCTGGCCGAGATAGAGCGCCACGCCCGCTGCAACGACGAGCGCAAGCGTCGTGCCGATGCCGAAGAAATAGCCGATAAGACGAATCATGCCCGCTCCAGTACAAGGTTCGGGAATTTCCTAAACCAACCCGCCATCACCGCAAGCTGCAGGTACTGTCCCGATCCGCAATCGGCCACCCATGTCGCGCGGTTGTGGGCAAAATACGGCAATCGCCTCGCATGCGCCCAAGATTCTAGTCGAAAACACTATTAATGCTCGGTCCGTGACCTCTCGGCAACGCCGACGAGAAGCCCGCTGTCAGCATCAGCCGCCTGGAACGCCTCGCTCCGCGACAAAAGCCGCAACAGCCTTCGAAATGCTTGTTGCCGCCTTTTCGCGCCAATCGGCGCTGCGAAGCTGCTCTTCGTCCTGTGGATTGGAGAGGTAGCCGAGTTCGACCAGCACCGACGGCACGTCGGGTGCCTTGAGCACCTTGAAGCCTGCGGAGCGATGCGGATTGTTGATCATGCCAACCGTCGGCGTCAGTTCGCCGACCAGAGATCGGGCAAAGCGTGCCGAAAACCCATGCGTCTCTCGCCGGATCAGATCGACCAGAATATCAGAGACTTCGTGATTTTCTTCGGCAACATCGACGCCGGCAAGCTGATCGGAGAGGTTTTCGCGATCGGCCAGCGCCTGCGCGTCGGCATCGGACGCCTTGTCCGACACCGTATAGACGGTGGCGCCGCGGATACCTTTGAGTCGAATCGTGTCGGCATGGATCGAGATGAAGAGGTCGGCTTCTTGCTGGCGCGCAATACGAACCCGGTCGTCGAGGCGCAGGAACTCGTCGTCCTCGCGCGTCAGAACGACCTTGTAGGCGCTATTGGATGCCAGCTTGTCTTTCAATTCCTTGGCAAAGGCGAGCGTGACCGTTTTTTCAACCGTACCGTTCAACCCCTCGGCCCCACCGTCGATGCCGCCATGGCCAGGATCGAGCACGATCGTGAACGGCCGCTCGCCGCGATCGGCGATCTTGTTGAGCCTATCAGTCTTGGCTGTCGTCGAGCCGGTGGTCTCCGCCTGGATGGCAAGTGCCGCGTCGAACTCGCGTTCCGAGGCGGCCGCAATATCGGCAACCAGGCGATAACCGGAGCCGTCTTCGTTCTTGAGAACATCGACCTTTTCGACGTTGAAGGGCCCCTTCGAAGTCACGATCAGCCGCGAGGCGCCCTCGCCCGACGCACCGTAGCGCACACTCTTGATCAACCCGCGCGGCTTGAGGTCCTTGGCGTCGAGTGCAAGGATTGCATCGGGAAGGTCGATTACCAGGCGGTGTGGGCTGCGCAGCAGCATCCACTTCGGTTCTGGTTCGCGGTCGAAATTCATGACGATACGCATGTGAGTCGCGTCGCCGGCCATCTTGTAGTCGAGCGTCTTGATCGCTTCGGCGGCGCAAACCGGCTGGCAATTGATGCCGACGAACACGGCGAAGAATACGAACAACGCCAACATCGCACGGCAAAATGCGCCCTGGGGCGGAACGCCCACAAATGGGAGGCTCTTGCCAGTCAACGTCACGGACCCCATTTCTGTGTTGCCGCTCCAAAAGGCAGGCGCGCAGTTTGCGCGCGCGGTTGTCGTTCGCGAGCCGAATACGCGGCTCCCTCGATTAACGAGTGGTAACCAAAGAAGGTTAACCGAGTCTTTGTCGCAATGCTCCCCTCATGTCGCTGAAGGAGGCTTTGCCGGCGTCGGAAATCGGGGTTGCGCTCGACCTCGCCAAATCATAAAAGCGACATTGGATCACTGCAATCCAGGGCCCGCGCCCTCAGCGCCTTCCGCTAGGGAACCACGCGACGAGCGATGGCCCGCCTCGCATTAGAGTTAGATTTCAGTGATCGCGACGAGATTCGCAGGCGCGGCCCGTGGCGGGGTAGCGACTGCGTGAGAAAAACGGCCGGACACTCATTCCGCGCCGGCTCTGTAAGAGCAAAGTAGCTGGTCCGGATTCCCGGGCTTAGATTTGAAACAAGGTTCCGCAAGGTCACGCATTGGCCACAGACGCAATCATGGACAGGTCCGCAGGTAACCGCGCCATCACGGCAGCGGGCGGCTCCGCCATGGCGTTTTGGCTGCGACCGGCGGGCGCAAAATCATCCGGCACCCCTTCATCAGCAAACTCACGGCGGCGGACAAGTTCCCGCAAGCCGCGGCTGACGGCTGCCGGGAGGACAAATAATGCCCAACAAGATGCTGATAGACGCCTCCCACCCGGAGGAAACACGGGTTGTCGTAGTTCGCGGTAACCGTATTGAAGAATTCGATTTCGAATCACAGGACAAAAAGCAGCTCAAAGGAAACATCTACCTCGCCCGCGTAACGCGGGTTGAGCCGTCCCTTCAGGCTGCCTTTGTCGAATATGGCGGGAACCGTCACGGTTTCCTCGCCTTCAGTGAAATCCATCCCGACTACTACCAGATCCCGGTTGCCGATCGGCAGGCGCTGCTGCGCGCAGAGGCTGAAGAAGCCGAGGACGAGGAAGACGAAGACAACGAAGGCGACGATAGCAAGAGCCAGGATCGCAACCGTGGACGCCGCAGGCGCCGCGGAGGCAAGAATCGTGGTCGCGACGAAAACAAGCCCGAAGGCTCTTCCGAAGACGACGGCGATGCATCGTCCGATGACGAAGGCGAATCGGTCGCGGCGAGCGACAACGCCGACGCCGACGCCGATGCAAACGCCGGCGACTCGGCGGCTGAAGCCGTAGAAGAAAACGATGATGCCGCATCGGATGAGCGCGAGCCGACCTCGATCGCCGCATCCGTCGATGCCGATGTCGTATCCGAAAAGGCCCCAGAGCCAACCGTCACCGAGAATGAAAACGGCGGCGTGATCGAAGAAGTGCACTCGGCCCACCACGATGATCATGAGATCGAGTCGGTTGGCGCTGAAGATGCGCTTGAAGAGGTGCGCAACCGCCGCAAGCCGGTTCGCCGCCACTACAAGATCCAGGAAGTCATCAAGCGCCGCCAGATCCTTCTGGTCCAGGTGGTCAAGGAAGAGCGCGGCAACAAGGGCGCTGCACTGACGACCTATCTGTCGCTGGCTGGCCGCTATTCGGTGCTGATGCCCAACACCGCACGTGGCGGTGGCATTTCGCGCAAGATCACCAACGCCCAGGACCGCAAGCGCCTGAAGGAAGTTGTTGCCGATCTCGAAGTGCCAAAGGGCATGGGCGTCATCCTGCGCACCGCAGGTGAAAGCCGCACCAAGGCCGAGATCAAGCGCGACTACGAATATCTGATGCGCCTGTGGGAGAATGTCCGCGGCCTGACGCTGCAGTCGACAGCTCCCGCGCTGGTCTATGAGGAAGGCAGCCTGATCAAGCGATCGGTGCGCGATCTCTACAACAAGGACATCGACGAGGTTCTGGTTGCCGGCGAAGACGGCTATCGCGAGGCCAAGGACTTCATGCGCATGCTGATGCCCAGCCATGCCAAGGTCGTCCAGCCATACCGCGACATCACCCCGATCTTCGTGCGCAGCGGCATCGAATCGCAGCTCGAGCGGATGGTACAGCCGCAGGTGACGCTGAAGTCGGGTGGCTACATCATCATCAACCAGACCGAAGCGCTGGTTGCCATCGACGTCAACTCCGGGCGCTCCACCAAGGAGCACTCGATCGAGGAAACGGCCCTTCACACCAACCTTGAAGCCGCCGAGGAAGTCGCGCGCCAACTCAGGCTGCGCGATCTCGCCGGCCTGATCGTCATCGACTTCATCGACATGGAGGAGAACCGCAACAACCGCGCGGTCGAAAAGAAGCTCAAGGATTGCCTGAAGAACGATCGCGCCCGCATCCAGGTCGGCCGGATCTCGCATTTCGGCCTGATGGAGATGTCGCGCCAGCGCATTCGCGCCAGCGTGCTCGAATCGACGATGAAGCCCTGCCCGCATTGCGGCGGCACCGGCCATGTGCGTTCGGACTCCTCGGTTGCGCTGCAGGTCGTTCGCGCTATCGAAGAGTTCCTGCTCAAGGACTCGCGCAGCCACATCACGGTCAAGACGCCGGTGGCGACGGCACTCTACGTGCTCAACCACAAGCGCTCGACGCTGGTCGATCTCGAAGCCCGATTCGGCGTGACGATCACGCTTGAGGCCGACGACAGCGTCGGTTCGCAGAACCATGCCATCTTCCGCGGCGCCATTGCCGAGAAGCCGGCAAACTTCGCCCTGCCCGTCGCGGCCCCGGCCTATGAAGAGCCCGACGACATCGAAGACGAGATCGTCGAAGAGGAAGAAGAAGAGATCGTCGTCGCCGAGGCAAAGCCTGCCCAAGCGCCGCAGCCTGCGTCCGCCGAAGGCGAGCAGCACGACCGCAAGCGCCGCAAGCGCCGGCGTCGTCGGGGCGGCCGCGATCGCGAGCATGCGGCGCCGCAGGAAGGCGAGGCCGTAGCTGGCGAGGCCATTGAGGCCGGCGAGTCTCAAGATGGCGAGGCCGGCGTCGCCGTCGACGCAGCTGTTTCCGAGGTCGTCGTTGAAACCGCAGCTCCTGATACAGCTGACGATGCTGCTGCCAAGAAGCGCCGGCGCGGCAAGCGCGGTGGCAAGCGCAACCGCAAGGAAGACGAAGAGCAGTCGGCCGAAGGCGACGAACAGGTCGCATCTGACGACGCGACGGTCACCGAGACCAGCGTAAGCGAAATTGTGGTGGTTGAAGCTGCCGCCGCAGAGCCCGAAGCTGTCGTCGAAGCCAAGCCGAAAAAGGCTCCGCGCCGTTCGGCCAAGGCCAAGAAGGCTGAAGCTGAAGTGGTCGAAGCTCCTGCCGAAGAGGCAGTCGTTGAGGCGATAGCGCCTGAAGCCGAAGCCAAGCCTGAGAAGAAGGCTGCCAAGCCGCGCGCCCCGCGCCGCAAGGCAGCTGCCGCTCCGGCCGAAGATGACGTCGTCTCCGAAGCGCCTGTAGCGCTGGCAGCGCCTGTCACTCCCGTTGTCACATCCGTGGTCGAAGCCGAGGCAGCCGCCTCGACCGAGACCAAGCCGAAAAAAGGCGGCTGGTGGCAGCGCAAAGGTTTCTTTTAATAAGCTAATATAGATGACCCCGACCAGCGACATGCTGGTCGGGGTCACTACTTTTTGAGATTATTTTGCTTGCTGTCTGACACCATTTGCACCGATATACGGCGCAGCGAATGGATAGATTCATATTTTGCTTTAATACTGCCCGGAGAGACGGTCGATGACGAATGATAGCAAGATCGACATCCTAGGACTGACTGCCCATATCGTCAGCGCCTATGTTGAAAACAACAAGGTTCCGGCCACCGGCCTGCCGGAATTGATCGCCAGCATCAACGCGTCGATCCTGTCGCTCGACCAGCCCACTGAGGCGCCGGCCGAAGCCCAGCAGCCTGCGGTGAACCCGAAGCGCTCGGTTCTTCCCGACTACATCATCTGCCTGGAGGACGGGAAGAAGTTCAAGTCGCTGAAGCGCCACCTCTCGGTCCACTTCGGACTGACGCCTGAGGAATACCGCGCCAAGTGGGGCTTGCCGGCCGATTACCCGATGGTTGCGCCGAACTATGCCGCCGCCCGTTCGGAACTGGCCAAGTCGCTTGGCCTCGGCCGCAAGGCGGGCGCTACGTCCACCAGGGCAGCTGCCGCGCCAGCAAAGGCACGCGGCCGCGCCAAAAAGGCGTAATTTCTGGAATTTCAACGACGCGCTTCGGGACATCCCGGAGCGCGTTTTTTATTGTGCGGCGACAACATCCGCCGAATAGCGCATTTCACGCATGGGGCGTACGCGCTGGGTCGTGCGGTCATAGAGCGGATGGGCCTTGTATGCGGCCAGCGCTGCCTGGTCGGCAAACTCCGCATAAACGACGATGTCGACCTCGTCCGAATAGGGATCGACTTTCGTATTGACCGTCACTTCGAAGACGGTGGAATGCGGAATGCCGCCGAGCGCCGACAATTCCTCGCGGATCATCTCGACGTCCTGTTTCTGGCGCGCACTGAAGAACACGATGTGCCGGATCAAGCCGCGACTCCTTCTGCTGCTTTCGCTGGCGCCTTTTGGGTCGGCTTTTGGTCCGCGTCAATCCGCCAAAAAGCAGCAGTCCGATTCGCGCGAACGCGCTTTCAACCGGTGATCATACGCACGACGCGATGAACTTCCCGAACCGTCCCGCCTATGGCGTTACCGTGATTGTAGAAAAGATCCCAGATGAGGAACACGGTGCCGCACATGATCACAATTACATATCGCAATGCGTGCCCTCCCCGACTGCCCCGGAAACCCGTTGTTTTCGCGGGCCCTGCAAATCTCGACAGCTAAATTAGTGGACTACAATATTTAACAAACTCGCCTTTCGCCTTTGCAACGCGTTTCATTCGGCCTGATAGTTCGTCTGGCATATCAGCGCTTGCCAGATGTCACTTGAAGTTCCAGATTTTGGCGGCGAAGATCACGGCAGGAATTCGCCGCAGCACGCGGAAGTCATGGCAGCCCCCCGGCCAAGTCCTTCGCAACCTGTCCGGAGATGCAGCGGCGGTGCATCGTCGGCCAGACACGTCAGCGGCACAAGAACCAGGAGCAACGGGCCCGACACGCCGTACCGGGCAAGAACTTGGGACGGCGACATGGCCCAGAGGACTTCGGACGGTTCTACCAATCATGGCGTGACGAGGCTTCACGAGGGCAATGTCGCGGACTTTGCCAGAGGCCTGCCGGCGCGCGTGCGCATGGCGCTGTCGGCAGCACTTCACCTGCCGCGCGGTTCGCTCAAGGTGAAGATGCCGGATGGCCGCAGCATTCTGGTCGGCGGCAAAGCGCCGGGACCGGACGCCGAGATCGTGTTGCACAATTGGAAGCTTCCCGCCCGCGCCTTCAACGGCGGCACCATCGGGGTCGCCGAATCCTACATCGACGGCGATTGGGAAAGCCCCGACGTCACCAGCTTCCTCGAGCTGTTCGTGATCAACACCGAGGCGGGAGAAGGCGTTGCCGGCGGCAGCAACTGGCTGCTCACCACCATTCAGCGCATTCGCCACTGGCTCAACGAAAACACCCGCACCGGATCGCAACGTAACATTTCCGCCCACTACGACCTTGGCAATGCCTTCTACAGCCAGTGGCTCGATCCGAGCATGACCTATTCCTCGGGGCTCTATGCGACGGGCGCCAACGACCTGGCAGGCGCTCAAACCGAGAAGTATCGAGCTTTGGCGCGAGACACCGGCATTGGCCCCAACGACCACGTGCTCGAGATCGGCTGCGGCTGGGGTGGTTTCGCCGAGTTTGCGGCACGCGAGATCGGCTGCAAGGTGACAGGGCTGACTATCAGCCGTGAGCAGTTCGATTTCGCCCAAAAGCGCATCCACAATGCCGGGCTTTCCGACAAAGTTGAATTCAAGCTGCAGGATTATCGCGACGAGACCGGCACCTATGACCGCATCGCCTCGATCGAGATGTTCGAGGCGGTGGGCGAACGATACTGGCCGGCCTTTTTTGCCAAGATGAAACAGTGCCTGCCTTCGGGCGGCACGGCGGGCTTGCAGATCATCACCATCAACGAGGCGGCCTATCCGCTTTACCGCAAGCGCCCCGACTTCATCCAGCGCTACGTCTTTCCCGGCGGCATGCTGCCGACGCCGGCTCTGCTCAAGTCGCTAGGCGCCGAGCACGGGCTCGATTATCTGCGCGAGCGTGTCTTTCCGCAGGACTATGCGCGCACGCTCGCCGAATGGCGCGGCCGCTTCTGGTCATCGTGGGAACGCATCGTGCCTCTTGGCTTTGACGAGCGCTTCAAGAAACTCTGGGAGTTCTACCTCCACTATTGCGAAGCAGGGTTCCGCGCCGAATATATCGACGTGCGGCAGGTGGTCTACAAAGCCTAAACTTTGATCGTCCGTTTCAGCATGCGATCTGTCTTGAGGTTGCTTTCCCAAGGCAGTTTTTCGACATGTTTCAGTCGTGAAAACGCCGAATCCCTCTTCACTATAGCTTCGCGGGCCGGACCTCGGAGCGAATCAAGACATGCGCAAGCGAAGCATTTTCCTTCTCTCTAGTCTGACGATTGGCGGAGCAATCTACCTCAACAACACATCGCTGCTTTCAAGCCGGCCTGCCGGCGAGCCGGTCATCCTCGCGCACAGAGGGCTTGCCCAGGAATTCGACCGGACCGGGCTGACCGGCGACACATGTACAGCCGAGCGGATGCTGCCGCCCCGGCACGATTTTCTGGAAAACACCGTCCGCTCCATGGAAGCCGCTTTTTCGATTGGGGCTGACGTGCTCGAGCTCGACGTGCACCCCACCACCGACGGCCAGTTCGCAGTCTTCCACGATTGGACAGTGGATTGCCGCACCGAAGGCAGCGGCGAGACCCGCGACCATTCGATGGCCGAGCTCAAGACACTAGATGTCGGTTACGGCTACACCGCCGATGGCGGCAAGACATTTCCCTTCCGTGGCAAAGGCGTCGGGCTGATGCCCTCCCTTGACGAAATTCTCAAGCGCTTTCCCGACAAGCAGTTCCACATAAACGTCAAAAGCAACGATCCTAACGAAGGCGAGGCACTTGCGGCGTTCCTGTCGGCGTTGCCTGCGGAACGCCAGTCATCCCTCACCGTCGTCGGTGGCGACAAGCCGGTCCAGGCGGTCAATCAGGCCCTGCCCGGCATGCGGACACTGTCCAAGCAATCGTTGATGCGCTGCCTGTTGCGATATGAGGGATTGGGCTGGAGCGGCTACGTGCCCGAAGACTGTCGCGGCACCACACTGGGTGTGCCCCTCAACTTCGCTCCCTGGCTATGGGGATGGCCGAACCGTTTCCTCGATCGCATGGAGAGCGTCGGCACCAGTGTCTATCTGCTGGGGCCCTACAATGGCGGGGGTTTCTCCGACGGCATCGACGACCCGGCGATCATCGACGCGCTGCCGGTGGGCTATTCGGGTGGGATATCCACCGACGCACTCGATCTGGTTGCGCCTGCCGTCGAGCGTCGGACCAACTGACCAACATTCGCGCAAATGAAAGGGCGGCCAGATCGCTCCAGCCGCCCTCATGCGTCGTAAAGAGCTCAAAGCGTGATGCGGTACTTCGCAAAACCTTCGGCGCCATCGCCGGCCGGCTCTATCTTCACAGCCTTGACTTCGGCGATGTGATCCTTGGCCTTGGGACCGGTCTCGAAGATCACCGATGCGCCCGCAACCGGGGCAAAAGACCAGTTGGCGTCGGCGGACGGGTTGATCGTGCCCTGATCGACGATGTAGCGCACGATCACGTCGCGGTTGGTATCCGGTGCCTCGAACACCAGCTTGGAGGCGTTGATTTCAGGGAAATTACCGCCGCCACCGGCCCGGTAATTGTTCGTTGCAACGACGAATTTCGCCACCGGATCAATCGGCTTACCTTCGAACATCAAGTCGACGATCCGGTTGGAACCAGCGTTCAGCACCGCACCCTTGGGATCGTACTTCGGCGGTTGCGCCAGATCGATCTTGTAGGTCACGCCGTCGATGACGTCGAAATTGTAGGACGGAAAATCGAGATTGATCAGCGCCTGATCGGCCTTGCCAGGTTCGACCTTGTTGAAGATGCCGGCCGACATCTCCAGCCATTCCTTGACCTGCGCGCCAGTGATCGCCACCGCCTGCACCGTGTTGGGATAGAGATAGAGGTCAGCGACGTTCTTGATCGCCACAGCACCCGCCGGAACGTCGGTATAGTAGTCGGGCCCGCCGCGCCCGCCGGACTTGAAGGGCGCCGCTGCCGAAAGCACCGGCAGATCCTTGTGCTCGGTGTCCTTGAGCATGTCCTTGATGTACCAGATCTGGGCCTGGCTCACGATCTGCACCGACGGATCGTCGGCGACGAGCGCGAAATACGAGTAGAGCGGCGCCGAGGTCTTGCCGACCGGGGTGCGGACATACGCCAGCGTCGCCTCGTGCTCTTCCTTGGCAGCCGCCTCGACCTCGGGCTTGCTCTCGACTGTCGGCACCACCTTCTTGTCGACGCGCTTGGAGATCGGGCGCGCCTCGCTAGTCGAACTGACGACTTTCCAGGCATTGCCGTCGCGCTCGAGCAGCAGGTCGATCAGGCCGAGATGAGAACCCCAGAAGCCACCCATCACGCCTGGTTTGCCGTTGATCGTGCCCTTGGCGTTGTCGACACCGTCGACCTTGTCGAATTTCGGGCCAGGGAAATCGAGATGGCTGTGGCCGGTGACGAGCGCGTCGATGCCATCAACCCCGGCAAGCAGGATGGAGGCGTTTTCGAGGTTTTCCGCAGCTTGTGGGGTGCCCATGCCGGAATGCGAGAGTGCGATGATGATGTCGGCACCCTGCTCCTTCATCTGCGGCACCCAAGCTTGCGCTGTCTTGACGATGTCTCGCGTCATCGCCTTGCCATGCAGGTGCCGGGAATCCCAGGTCATCACCTGCGGCGGCACGAAGCCGATCAGGCCGATGCGGATCGGATGCTCGGCGCCCGAACCATCCTTCACCTTTTTGTCGAGGATCACGTAGGGCTTGAGGAACAACTCATCCTTGGTCGCATCGGCGGCCAGCTCGCCCTTGGTCAGATTGGAACAGACAACTGGAAAATTGGCGCCATTGAGCACCTTGAACATGTAGTCGAGGCCGTAATTGAACTCGTGATTGCCCAGCGTCGAGCAGTCATAGCCCAGCGTATTCATCGCCTTGATGATCGGGTGGACGTCGCCGTCCTTCATGCCGCGCTGATAGGCCATGTAGTCGCCCATCGGGTTGCCCTGCAGGAAATCGCCATTGTCGACCAGGATCGAGTTGGTGGCTTCGGTGCGGATGGCGTCGATGATCGAGGCCGTGCGGGCAACACCCATCGTGTCGTTCGGCTTGTCGGCGTAATAATCGTAGGGAAAGACGTGCACGTGCAGGTCCGTCGTTTCCATGATGCGCAGATGCGCCTGGTTGGCCTGTGCGCGCGCCGAAAACGGATGCAGCATCACAAGCGCACTCGCCGCGGCTGATCCAGCAAGAAAGGAACGGCGAGAGATTGGGTGAAGCATGTTGGACATTTTCATTCTCCAGGAAATGAACTGACAGTATTTAGCCGGCGTCCCAAAGATCAAATGTCGCGCCAAAATCCGCGCAAGTCCAGCCGACTCGCATGACAGCCGCGCGACAGGCTGTGGGGGAATGGATTGGTCCAGACGCTTTGCGACCTGTTCGGCCAGCGCGATGTCGCCCGTTGACCACAGGCAGCCAGCATGCAGGACTAGGTTCGACGCTGCTCGAAACCTCAAAAAGGTGCGACATGGCCGATCTCGACGACGAACAGCCGGCGCAATACGCCTCGCCACCATGTTTCATGCATGAACTTGATCCCGAATTCCGCGCCGGGCCCGCGCCGGAATGGCCTGACGTCAGGCGCTGGCGCAAAGCCGAGCGCGCAAGGCTGATCGAATCCCGCCTTGCCATCTCCGCTGACGCACGCACGGCTATGGCCGGGCTAATCGCGCAAGGGCTCGACCAAGTCGCAGGCGATGTGGCGGGCAAGATGGTCAGCCTGTACTGGCCGTTCCGGGGTGAGCCGGACCTTCGGCCATGGCTGGCATCGGTCAATGCGCGCGGCGGCAAGTCGGCGCTGCCCATCGCCATCGAGTTGGGTCGACCGCTGATCTTTCGCGCCTATGCCCCAGGCGACAAGCTCGAACGTGGTGTTTGGAATATACCAGTCCCGGTCGCCGGCCCGGAGGTCATCCCCGATATCGTGATTGCCCCACTCGTCGGCTTCGACGCTACGGGCTATCGGCTAGGTTATGGCGGCGGTTTCTTCGACCGAACACTGGCCGCGCTGCCGAAAAAGGCGCTGGTCATCGGCGTAGGCTACGAGATCGCGCGCATTGCAACGATCTTCCCGCAGCCGCACGACATTCCCATGGACAGGATCGTTACCGAGGCCGGCGTCATCCGCTGAGGCCATTGCTTTGGTCACGCCAGATCCGGCCGCATGCCCGTGGCCATACGGTCGACAATCTCACGCAGGGCGAATGACGAGTTGATCTTGATGACATGCGGCATGGCCGACAGCCATTCCTTGTGGATACGCTCATAGTCGGGCAGGTCGCGGGCGGCAATGCGCAGGATGTAGTCGTATTCACCCGACATGAGATGGCAAGACAGGATGTTGGGGCAACGCTTCACCGCGACTTCGAAATCCGAAAGCGTTTTTTCGAACTGTCCCGACAGCGAGATATGCACGATCACGGTCATCTGGTGACCGAGTGCCGCGCTCGAAAGCCTGGCATGATAGCCACTGATGATGCCCGACTTTTCAAGGTTGTCGAGGCGACGCGAACAGGCTGATTGCGACAGCCCGATCTTTTCGGCAAGCGCCGCGTTGGGCATCCGCCCATCCTTCTGAAGCGCGTCCAGAATAGCGATATCGATCCTGTCCAACGGCATTCTTCGAATTTCCTTCGACAATACAGAGGATGTGCGCAAAAATTATCGATCAACCTGCGGTAGCGCAACCTTTTTCGCAAACATATTCGGAACGATTCGTGATTGACTTCATCATCAGGGAACGACGGCCAAAACGGCTGCGGAGGAGCAGGAAATGCGCGTAGGTTGCCCCAAGGAAATCAAGAATCATGAATACCGCGTCGGGCTGACTCCCGGCTCGGTTCGCGAATACGTCGCCCATGGCCATGACGTCCTGGTCGAGACAGGCGCGGGTGCCGGGATCGGCGCAGATGACAACGCCTACCGTGCGGCCGGCGCCCAGATCGCCAAGACCGCCGAAGAGGTGTTCACCCGCTCCGACATGATCGTCAAGGTCAAGGAACCGCAGCCCAATGAATGGGCGCAGCTGCGCGAAGGCCAGATCCTCTACACCTATCTGCATCTTGCGCCCGATCCGGAGCAGACCAAGGGGCTGCTCGCGTCGGGGGTGACTGCGGTCGCCTATGAAACCGTGACCGACGAGCGCGGCGGCCTACCTTTGCTGGCTCCAATGTCGGAAGTGGCCGGTCGTCTGGCGATCCAGGCGGGCGCCACGGCGTTGCAGAAGGCCTATGGCGGCCGTGGCGTACTGCTTGGCGGCGTGCCTGGCGTGCTGCCGGGCAAGGTCGCGGTCATCGGCGGCGGTGTCGTTGGCCTGCATGCGGCGCGCATGGCCGCCGGCCTCGGCGCCGATGTGTCCATCATCGACCGTTCGATCCCGCGCCTGCGCCAGCTCGACGATCTTTTCGCTGGCCGTGTCCACACGCGCTATTCGACGGTTGAAGCGCTCGAAGAAGAGTGTTTTTCCGCCGACCTCATCATCGGTGCCGTGCTCATTCCAGGGGCGGCAGCGCCCAAACTGGTCAGCCGCGAGATGCTGTCGGGCATGAAAAAGGGCGCGGTGCTTGTCGACGTCGCCATCGACCAGGGCGGCTGCTTCGAGACTTCGCACGCGACCACCCACGCCGACCCGACCTACGAAGTCGACGGCATCATCCACTACTGTGTCGCCAACATGCCGGGCGCGGTGCCAGTGACTTCGGCCCATGCGCTCAACAACGCCACGCTGCATTACGGCCTGGCGCTGGCCGACCGCGGCCTCCAGGCGCTCGCCGACGAGCCGCACCTGCGCAACGGCCTCAACGTGCATCGCGGCCGCATCACCAATCGCGCCGTCGCCGAAGCCCTTGGTTATGAGATGACGGAAGCCAAGTCCGCGCTGGCGGCTTAAGTCTGCAGCAACGATAAAGGAGCCCGTCGCAGTGATGCGGCGGGCTTTTTTCGTTTTCAGTCAGATATCGCCGCCGCTTGATTTCATCGGCTCGTCCCGCTCGATCCGGCACTGATAGCAATTATTCTTTGCCGATCGCATGTGCACATAGGCCACGTCAGGGCGCTGGAGCAACATTGCCGCCCAACCGACAATCTCGGGCGTCAGCGTCACCGCACCGGTGCCATAGACGATGCGATCGTCCGCACTGTAGCCGCGCAGGATGTAGTCCTTGGTCTTGGCGAACAGCTCCGGCAACTCACCGGTCTCAGCCGCACGTGGACATTCCTGGGCATGCAAGAAGATCGGCCCCGTTTCGGCATAGGGCTGGAGTTCCGGGAATGGGCGATATGCCAGCACGAGGTAAGGCTCACCCGCTGCGACATTGGTCAGGCAATGGCGGCAAGGCACGCCAACGCCATCCGAAATCTTGCGCTCGGGCGTCATGCCATAGGCGTCTGGGGCGCCATGCTGGAGAGCCTTCACCGCATCGGTGGGAAGGGCTTGGAAGAGTATGGTCATAGCGGCAATCCTGGTTGATCGATTGCCGCAAATTATGGCGCGCACAAGCGCTCGCCCACCCGATTTCCGACGCAGTGGTGAGGCAGCGTAAAGCCCGGCTCTTGCAAACCGGGCTTCATGAATTGTCGATTGGATCAGGCTCTTACCGGATGAAGGCGTCGTAGCGGCGCAGCGTCACGCGGCGGTTGCGCCAATTCTCGTTCTGGGTCGGCACGAGCAGGAACTCTTCGCCATAGCCGACGGTTTCCAGCGCATAGCGCGGAATTCCGAACTGACGCACCAGCGTCTGCTTGAGCGAAGCAGCACGGCGCTCCGACAGCGCCTGATTGGCGGAGAACGAGCCCACGGCATCGGTGTGGCCTTCGATCAGCACCCGCGCCTCGGGATCGCGGCGCAGGATGCGGTCCAGCGCGTTGGCGATGTTTTCCACCTTGCCATATTGCGAATAAGGCACCTCGGCCGAGCCGAAGGCGAAGTTGATGGACTGGATATCGATCGACGGCGCCATGCGGCGCAAATCCGGCCGACGCTTGAATTCGCGTACAGTGACGCGCTGGTTGGGCTGGAGCCTCGTTGTTGGCGCCGCCTGAAGCTGGCGCTCGATCTGCGACGCCGAAGGCGTCGTCGCTTGCGCTGCGGCATAAGACGGTGCGGCAAGCACGGCGATCAGCGCGGCGGCGAGCGTACGGCGGTTCAACATCTTCATTCTCCTTGCATGTTTCGACCGATCCGGTCGAATCTGATGCAGCGGAAAATGCCTGAGCCAAGCTGAAGACGCGATGAACGGACGGTTCAGCCGGGGTTGTGTGCGATCACGGTCGCATCACGCTTGCCGCGCGCTCGGCAAAGGTCATCGTCCGAACCGTCTCCGTCTTCTGCGCGACGGGTGAAAACCCCATCTTCTGATAGAGCGGCAAGGCGGCCGGATGGTCGAGCGTGCAAGTCTGGACTGTCACCTTGTGCGGCCGGTAGGACCATGCGGCGGCGATCGCCGCGCCGAGGAACCAGCGCCCGATCCCCTGCCCCATGGCATGGTCCATCATGCCGAAATAGGCCAGTTCGACCTCATCGGGCAGATGCGGCTTGAGGTCCATGAAGCCGGCAGGCGCACCATCGAGATAGAGCACCCTGATGTCGCGGTCTTCGCGGTGCAGGCCAGCGGCGAGTTCGTCGTCGTCGAGCCTGAGGATATTGACCCAATGCCATTTGCGGCCGACACGGTCGGCGAGATAGCGATAATAATGCAGCGGAATGTCACGGGTCTTGAGCAACGCTATCTGACGATTGACCGGCAGCGGCGGCGTGTAAGCCGGCGGCACGTGCATCTCCAGAAAGGTGACCGTGACTTCAATGTTTTCGCTGCGGTCGACGGCCATGCTCATGCTTTCCCTGTCACCACCGGGGTGTCGGACATGCCGCCCCATTCTGTCCATGAACCGTCATAAAGCCTGTTGTCGCCGTGGCCCAGCGACTGCAGCGCCAGTGTGATGACAGCAGCGGTCACGCCTGAGCCGCAGGAAGTGACGACTGGCTTGGACAAATCGAGCCCCGCCGCCTCGAGCGTTGCCTTCAGACGATCAAGCGGCAACAACTCACCGTTCTCAGACAGCGTGCCGGAAGGCACGTTGCGTGCGCCAGGCATGTGGCCCGAACGCAAGCCGGCGCGCGGTTCCGGATCGGTACCCTCGAAGCGCCCGGCGGAACGCGCGTCGGCGATCTGGGCGCTGCCGCTATCCACGACCTTCCGCATCTCGGCGAGCGAAACGACCTTCGATGCGTCGTAGTCGACATGGAAAAAGCCCGGAGCGGTCTTGGTCGGCTCGGCCGTCACTGGCCGGCCAGCGGCCTTCCAGCGGTCGAAGCCGCCATCCAGAATGTAGACCTGGAACACGCCCATGATGCGGAACATCCACCACACGCGGGGCGCTGCCATGAATCCAGGCCCGTCATAAATGACGATGGTGTCGTCAGCCGAAATCCCCATCGAACCGGCAAATCGCGCGAACAGCGAAGGCGAAGGCAAGGTGTGGGGCAAGGCCGAATCCGGATCGACGACCAGATCCTGGTCGAAGAACAACGCCCCGGGAATGTGAGCCGCATCATACTCCGCGCGCGCGTCGCGCTTGAGTGCGGGCATGTACCAGGATGCGTCGACGATCGACAGTCCGGGCGTGCCCAGCCGCTTTTCCAACCAGTCCGCATCAATGACGAACGCGCTTTTTTCGCTCATGGCAACTTCTCCGGTTCAGTTGGCGGGCATCGCGCCGAAGCGGATGCGGAAGCGGCGGTTCTCGCGCCCCTTCTTTTCGATCTTGCCAATGTGGATCTCGCCGATTTCAGCGGTGCCGGCAACATGGGTTCCGCCGCAGGGCTGGCTGTCGATCGAACCATTATCGCCGATGCAGACCAGTCTGATTTTTCCCGTGCCCGAGGGCGGACGGACGTTTTTGGACTTCACCAGCGTCGGATTGGCGGCAAGCTCGTCGTCGGAGATCCAGCGCGTGTAAATCGGATGGTTGGCACGGACGAGCGCCATCAACTGCGCCGTCACATCTTCCTTGGTGACGCCGGCATCAGGGAGATCGAAGTCGACCCGCGAATCGTCCTCGCTGACCGCAGCCCCGGTGATCGGATATGGGCAAACGACAGTCAGCAGATGGCAAGCCGCATGCATCCGCATCAAAAGATGCCGGCGCGGCCAGTCGATCGCAAGCTTCAGGCGTTCGCCAATCTCTGGCATCGCCTGATCCAGCGCCGGCACGTGGATGATCTCGTCCTTGCTCTCGCCGGTGATAGTCGCAGAAACAGCAATCCGGCTGCCGTCATCGCGAATCAAGGCGCCGGTATCGCCGGGCTGCCCGCCCGACGTCGCATAAAAGATGGTGCGGTCGAAGATGATGCCGCCGCGGTCGTTGATGCCGACCACATTGGCCTCGGTCTCACGCAGGTAGGCATCTTCGCGAAAAACCGCCTCGGTGGAAAACGCCATCATGCTACCCGCTCGAACGGAACCGAAATCCTGGGCTCGCGCTCCATCCAGTCGGGCACAGGCAGGCTCTTGCCGCGCAGGAATTCCGGATTGAACAGCTTGGACTGGTAACGCGTGCCGAAATCGGCAAGTACGGTGACGATGGTGTGGCCGGGGCCGAGCTGGCGGGCGAGCCTGATCGCCCCGGCAATGTTGATGCCAGTGGATCCGCCGACGCAGATGCCCTCCTCCTGGATCAATGCAAAGACGATCGGCAGCGCCTCCTCGTCGGGGATCAGGTAGGAGAAATCGGGCGTGAAGCCCTCCAGATTGGCGGTGATGCGGCCCTGGCCGATGCCTTCGGTGATCGAGCTGCCTTCTGCCTTGAGCTCACCTGTCGTGTAGAAGCTGTAGAGTGCAGCCCCCAAAGGGTCTGCGAGCGCGATCTTGACGGCGCCACTCTTCGCCTTCAGCCCCATCGCCACGCCGGCAAGCGTGCCACCGGTGCCGACCGCCGAGACAAAGCCATCGACCTTGCCGCCGGTCTGCTGCCAGATCTCTTCCGCTGTCGTGCGCATATGGCCGTCGCGGTTGGCGACATTGTCGAACTGATTGGCCCAGATGGCCCCGTTCGGTTCGGACTTGGCCAGTTGTTCGGCCAGGCGACCGGAAACCTTCACATAGTTGTTCGGGTTCTTGTAGGGAACGGCCGGAACCTCGATCAGCTCGGCGCCGAGCAGTCGAAGCGCGTCCTTCTTTTCCTGGCTCTGGGTATCGGGAATGACGATCACCGTGCGGTAGCCGAGCGCCTTGGCGACAACGGTCAGGCCGATGCCGGTATTGCCGGCCGTGCCTTCGACGATGACGCCGCCGGGCCTGAGCAGGCCGCGCTTTTCGGCATCGCGGATAATGAACAGGCCCGCTCGGTCCTTGACCGATTGGCCGGGATTCATGAACTCGGCCTTGCCAAGTATCTCGCAGCCGGTTTCTTCCGAGGCCCGCTTGAGCCGGATGAGAGGCGTATTGCCGATGGCATCGATCACCGAGCGCATGAAGATTCCTTCCTAATTCGCCTGTGAACCCTAGAAATGTGAGGCGGTGCTTTCAAGGGATGAAATTGTCTGGACCAGTCGCATCCGGGCGTCAACGAGCACGGGCCGTTACGCTTCTGTCCTAAAACAGCCTTTTCATATGCATGAGGCCTAGCTAGAGCTTGATAAGCTAGCACTGCCGAGGGGTTCGACGTGAGCACATATCGGGCCAATCCAGAAGATGGGGTCGCATGGATTACCGGTGGCAGCACCGGTATCGGTCGCAGCGTTGCTCGCATGCTGGCCAGCAATGGCTACACCGTCGCCGTCACCGTTCGTCCCAACGATCCGATCGACGCGCTGATCGACGAAACCAAGGGCATGAAGGGTCGCGTGCTTTCGTTCCCTTCCGACGTGACCGACGAAGCCGGCATGGCCGCTGCAGTCGACGCCATCGAGGCGCAGGCCGGTCCCATCGTGCTCGCCATCTTCAATGCCGGAGCCTACTTACCCGCGACCGGTGACAATTTGCGCATCGCAGCCTTCCGCCAGAGTTTTGAAGTCAACGTCTTCGGCGTCATCAACGGACTGGTGCCCGTCATCGAACGCATGCGCAATCGCAGCCGCGGACATGTCGTGTTCATGGGTTCGATCAGCAGCTATTTCGGCTGGCCAACGACCGCTGCCTATGGCGCCACCAAGGCTGCGGTCAACATCATGGCCGAAGCGCTGAAGTTCGACTTCGACAAGATGAACATCCGAACGCAGGTGATGAATCCCGGCTTCATCGACACGCCGCTGACGGAAACAGCCCCCTACTCGATGCCGGCAATGATGCCGGTCGAGGCTGCGGCAGCGCGAATCTGTAAAGCAATACGTAAGGGCGGTTTTGAGGTCACCTTCCCCCGCCGCCTGACCTGGGGCATGAAACTGCTGTTTCTTCTACCACGGCCTCTGCGGGAAAAAGCGCTAGGCATCGCCACGCGATGGAAGGCCGAACCTTTGGTCTATCTCAAGCGTTCGAGCTTCGACTGACGCTAAGTCAGGGCCGCAGCTTCAGGTTTGGCGGCGCGTGCCCGGAGATAGATGACGACCGCCCTCCTGCATCCGCACATAACGAAAGGGCGGCCGAAGCATTCGCCCCGACCGCCCTGACCTATCCAGTCATCTCAACAAACGGACCAAGCCGGCCCGATCTGCTGCCGATTACGCTGCGCGCGTGTTCGGCTTGCGTGCGCCAAAGCGACGCTTGCCGCCCTTGGGTGCCGCGCCATTCGGACGATCGCCCTTGGGCTTGCCGCCATTGTTGCCACGCGGGCGCTGACCGCTGGGTCGGCGTTCCTCGCGGTCACCACGGTCGTTGGCCGGCACAAAGTTGCGCTCACCGGCCGGACGAGCCGGATCGGGCTCGCCAAGATGGTCCGCGTCGATGGTCAGCTTCATGCGGATGATGCGCTCGACCTGCCTCAACTTGGAGTTTTCCGAGGGGTCGACCAGCGTGACCGCGACGCCGTTGGCGCCGTTACGGCCGGTACGACCGATACGGTGGACATAGCTTTCGGCTTCGTCAGGCAGGTCGAAGTTCACGACATGGCTGATGCCAGGCACGTCGATACCGCGTGCGGCGATGTCGGTGGCAACGAGGATGCGGACCTTGCCAGCGCGGAAGCCGTTGAGTGCTGCCTGACGCGCATTCTGTGACTTGTTGCCGTGGATGACGGCGGCGGGAAAGCCGTCGCGATCCAGATCCTTCACCACACGGTCGGCGCCATGCTTGGTGCGGGCAAAGACCAGGACCGAGGTCATGGCCTCATCGGCAAGCATCTTTGCCAGGATCTGACGTTTCTGCTTGGTGCGGGCCAAAATGATGCTTTGGCGGATTTCAGCCGCGGTCGTGCTCTGCGGCGCAACTTCGACACGAATGGGATCCTTGAGCAGACCCTGCGCCAGCTCGGCGATCTCGGCCGGCATGGTTGCCGAAAACAGGGCAGTCTGACGGTTGCGCGCCGTCGCCTTGGCGATGCGCTTGACGTCGTTGATGAAGCCCATGTCGAGCATGCGGTCGGCCTCGTCGAGGACCAGCCACTGGGTATCGGCCAGCACGAGGTCGCCCTCACGGACGAGATCGGTCAAGCGGCCGGGGGTGGCGATCAAGACGTCGACGCCCGGGGCGATCTTCTTGACCTGAGAGAAGCGCGACACGCCGCCGAGAACCAGGGCTGTCGAGATATGCGCGCCCTTGGCCAGAATCTTGATGGTGTCTTCGATCTGCACGGCGAGTTCACGCGTCGGTGCAAGGATCAGTGCGCGCGCCGTCTTGGGCCGGCGCTTGGTACCAAGCGCAACGATCTTGGACAGGATCGGCAGCGAAAACGCTGCGGTCTTGCCCGAACCGGTCTGCGCGATGCCGAGAATGTCGCGGCCAGCCAGCTGAGCCGGAATGGATTCGACCTGGATCGGCTTGGGCTCGGTGAAGCCCGCAAGCTGGGTAGCCTTGAGCAGAGCGCCGGTAATGCCGAGTTTGGCGAAGCCGTTCAGCTCCGCATTGATTTCATTCGTCAATATCTTCTTCTTTCGTGTGGCTTTCCGCCACAAACAACAATGGCGGCAGGGCGCAACCTGCCGGCCTAAATCTCTCATGAAACGACAAGGCGGCGGACGACCGTCCGCTCGGCTGCGCTGTCGTGCCCGCTGGCCTCATGCCTGCGGGTCTATTTCGCCGCCTTCCGTTGCCGGAAAGGGTGAAAACAGACGCAACCAGTCTCTCTTAGGGAGAAAGCCGTAAGCCCGGCTCAAGCGCCTATAACGCCGCATATGGATGATTTGGCAACAAATTGCAAGCCCGCCATGCTGCAATGCAACATGGCAAATCGAACATTCTGACATCGATCTGCTTCAGGCGGTGCCGACAACCTCGTTGAAAGTGTCCAGGTCGACATAGAATATCCTGGTAATCGCAATGATCAGCTCATCCCCCCAATAGCCGTGCGATTTCAATATGCTGACTGCGGTGAGTATGTCGACCGGTTCGGTCAGACGCCTCTTCATGCTTTCCTCGACAAACTGTTCCATCAGGCTGTCCCTTCGTCCGATTGCCCATACGCAATGAACACAGACCAGAACGCCCAATCAGAAGTACGGATCGCAGCTTGCGCGGAACTTGCCGGCGCGGCCGGCGATTCCATTCTTCGATCGGGGAGACACGGGAAAAGCGGCCGACTCACAAGGCCGCAGCAATGTTAGCATGGGCGCAGAACCGCGCTAGCGCCGAGTGGTATCCGGCCCGGCCGCCGCGGAAGGCATGCCAGTTGCGACATCGAGTGCGAGCCGCACCATGTCGGAGAATAGCCCCTGCCGCTCGGCCGGATCCGTCTCCTCGCCAGTCACCAGACTGTCGACCACGGTACAGATCGATAGTGCCTTTGCACGAAAGCGGGCGGCGACAGTGTAAAGCGCGTTGGTCTCCATATCGACCGCCACCGCGCCATGGGCTCGCACTCCGGCAAATCGCCCAAGTACGTCAGGATGGTAAAACACGTCGCTCGATGCCGTTTGGCCGACATGATGATCGAGCGCCAATTCCGCTGCCCGCGCCGCCGCGCGGCGCAGCAACTCGAAATCAGCGCTCGGCGCGTAATCATAGACGCCGAAAAACTGGCGATTGATGGCGCTGTCGCTGCTGGAGGATTGCGAGATGACCAGGCTGCGCAGCTTGACGTGTTCGGCCAGGCCACCGCAGGTGCCGACACGGATCAGCGTCTTTACGCCGTAGGTCTCAAGCAGTTCATGCGCATAGATGGCAAGCGAGGGCGCACCTATTCCGGTCGTCTGCACGCTTACCGGCATACCGCGGA
The DNA here is from genome assembly GCF_056398585.1 of Aminobacter sp. 01T433. Lineage (NCBI taxonomy): Bacteria > Pseudomonadati > Pseudomonadota > Alphaproteobacteria > Hyphomicrobiales > Phyllobacteriaceae > Aminobacter > Aminobacter sp. 01T433. The sequence goes on along the minus strand of NZ_JBFTPR010000008.1, from coordinate 192,526 downwards.
ATCTGCCTGTGTAGCCCAGCGCACCGCGCAGCCGGTTTACGCATCTGACGTCTTCAAGGAAAGTGGCGGCAATCCATTCCGCGCGCTGAGGATCGCCGGGCAACAGAACGGCCTCGGCGTAGTCACCTCGTCTTGCTTCGTTGTGCGGCGTTGTCTGCATATGTCCACCCCGACGACGCGCTTGCCGACATGATGGCATCATAAATGCCTGCGGGGAAGCGGTTCAACAGGTCGGGCAGACCTGAACGCAGCGTAGCTGCGCTGCCTCTAGCTTTCAAGCACCTCTTTGACGACCGTTGCCAGCTGCTTGAGCGAGAACGGCTTGGGCAGGAAGCCGAACTGCGCGTCAGCGGGCAGGTTTCTGGCAAAGGCATCTTCGGCATAACCGGAAACGAACACGAACTTGATATCCGGCTGGCGCTTGCGCAGCTCACCGAGCAGCGTCGGCCCGTCCATCTCGGGCATCACCACATCCGAAACGACGATGTCGATCTGGCCTTGGAGCTCATCGAATATCTCGAGCGCCTCGACGCCGGACGATGCTTCGTGAACGGTGTAGCCGCGCGAGGTCAGCGCCCTCACCCCGCCCATGCGCACAGCATCCTCGTCTTCGACCAAAAGAACGGTCGCCGAACCGGAAAGATCCTTGGCGACATTGCTCGGTGCGGCTTCCGATTTGGCAAGTGCTGCTGCCTCGGCGCCAGCTTTGGCTTCCTCCACCGACTGTGGCTTTACGACATGCCGCGGCAGGAAGATGCGGAATACGGTGCCCTTGCCGACTTCGGAGTCGCAATAGATGAACCCGCCGGTCTGCTTGATGATGCCGTAGACCATCGACAGGCCCAGGCCGGTGCCTTTGCCGACTTCCTTGGTGGTGAAGAATGGTTCGAATATCTTCTTCAACACCTCGGGCGCGATGCCGCTACCGGTATCCTCGACCTCTATCACCACGTAGTCGCCTGCCACCAACTCGCGATAACCATAAGCCTTGCTCTCTTCGGCCGGCACGTTCTTGGTGCGTATCACCAGGTCACCGCCTGCTGGCATCGCATCACGCGCGTTGACCGCGAGATTGACCACCACCTGTTCGAGCTGGCCTATATCGGCGCGGACCGGCCACAGGTCGCGGCCGTGGTCGACCTTGAGCTTGATGCCGTTGCCGACAAGGCGCGCCACGAGAGTACGCAGATCGGCGAGAACGTCGGTGAGATTGAGTACTTCCGGACGAAGCGTCTGCTTGCGCGAGAACGCCAGAAGCTGCCTGACTAGCGAAGCGGCGCGGTTGGCGTTCTGCTTGATGTTCATGATGTCGGGGAAGGACGGATCCGACGGGCGGTGATTGGTCAGCAAAAGGTCCGACGCCATGATGATGGCGGTCAGCACATTGTTGAAGTCGTGAGCGATGCCACCTGCAAGCTGCCCCACGGCCTGCATCTTCTGGCTCTGGGCCATCTGGTTTTCGAGCGCCTTCTGCTCGGTCGTCTCGACGGCGTAGACGATCGCGGCCTCTTCGGCACCCTCGGCATCAGAACCGTCAGCCACCGCGTTGACGTAGAAGCGCATATGGCGCTCCTCATTGTCCGGCATCACCGTGTCGATGGGGGCAATATCCGCCTGGCGCTGATGCGCCCTTTGGAGGGCCGCAGCAAAAGCGGCTCGGTCGCGGTCGTGGATGACCGTGTCGAGACGCACCTTCCGATCCACGGCGTCGCGGTCGACCACCGACGAAAACAGCGACAGGAACGGCGCATTGGTGCGCAGGATGCGGCCATTGTGGTCGACACCGGCAATCGCCATCGGCGTGGAATTGAAAAAGCGGGTGAAGCGCACTTCCGAAGCGCGCAGCTGCGCCGACGAATCCTCGCCCTGGGTGCGGTTGAGCACAATCGTCCGCGTCGGGCCGTTGATGCCTTCGCGACTGGCCGAGACGCGATGCATGAAGCGCACCGGCAAAGCCTCGCCGTTGATCGTTGCGAGATCGAGGTCGATCACCGCATTGCGCGTCGTACCCGGATCGGCCTTGACCGAACGCACAAGGGCCATGCCGTCGCCGGCGACGACCTCGTCCAGGCTGATGGCTCCAGGCGTAAAACTTGCAAGGTCGATGCCGAGCCACTCAGCCAGCGTCGCGTTGACATAAGTAATGCGACCATCCTGGTCAGCCGAGAAGAATCCAGCCGGGGCGTGGTCGAGATGGTCGATGGCCTGCTGCAGGTCGAGGAAGAACCGCTCCTGCTCCGCTCTCTCCGGCGAAATATCGGCGAGCTGCCAGGCGTTTAGTGGCTGACGCTGGCCAGGCACGTTGAAGGCGCGCGCTCGAACCCGGTACCAGCGTGCGCCGGGCGCAGCACCTGGGCGAACGGATTGCGCGAGGCGGAATTCGCCGTCGCCCGGCTGGCCGTCACGCAAGCCGGACGCCAGCTGCGAGATGGTCGCCGACGCCTCGGTCACGTCCGAGAGCAACCCTTCGACAGTCTTCAGGTCCGACGCCGTGGTCGCGCCCGTCATGTCGGCATATGCGCGGTTGGCGTAAACGACACGGCCCTTGGCATCGGTTACGACAAGGCCCTGCGACATGGAATCGACAAAAGCCTTGGAAAGTCCATCTGAAGGCGAGCGTGGGGAAATCTGGACAAAGCCGATCGCGGTCGCGAAAAGATAGCCAACGCCGATCATGGCGAGCACGCCAAGCATGCCCATCAGGAATGGGTCACCGAGGCGCTCGCGAAAGATTCCAAAAACGATGGCAGCGCCGGTCAGAACGACGATGAAGATGATCAGCCGGGTGATGGCATCGGGGCGCGCCGCCTGATCCACGATCGGAACCGGATAGAAATCGTTGCGCGTTTCTTTGGCCATGCCCCTGCGAGTCTCTCCGGCTCCCTCATAAGGAAGCGGTTGAATCACATTCTCCTTACCGGGAAAAGGCCTAGACACAAAAAGGCGGTGCAAGCCCGGGGCAAGATCATGCGCTTAGCTTAAATCTTGCCTGTAACGCGTGAATGGCAACTTGCCGTGCGCGCTAGCTAAGAGTTAGTGTCGCCCCGGCGCGGCGACGGGGGTAAGACATGTTCGAATGGCTGGATAACGTAGCGGGACCCGGATATGCGGCGGCGGTGCTGTGGACCTTTGCCGCGCTGGTGTTGCTCGTCATCGTGCTTGTCATCGTCAAGCTGATCCGCAGCCTGACCTTCGGCACCTTCGTTGCCGGTGGCAGGAACAGGAAGACCCGCCTCGCCGTCATGGACGCAACTGCCGTCGACAGCCAAAGGCGACTGGTACTGGTGCGCCGTGACGACATCGAACATTTGCTGCTGATCGGCGGCCCAACCGACGTCGTGATCGAAACAGACATCCGCATGAGTGCACCGCGCCGCCCTGCATTGACAGGCAGCGAGGGTGGGCAGGACGCGCCGCCGAGACCACGCCAGCCAGCACCTGTACAACAGGCAGTCCCTCAGCCGGCCCCGCAAGCACCAGCCAGGCCGCAACAGCAGCAACCCGCCCCTGCCCCAGCGCAGCCGCGCCCTGCTCCGCCCAGGATGCCAGTTTCACCAGCACCTCAGCCCACGCCAAACACAGTGCCCCAGGCATATGTCCAACCCAGCCATTCCGCGCCGGTGCGGCAGGCACCCATGCCTGCGGCGGCGCCACCTCGCGACGCCATCGACGATACGCTGATGAAGGAGCTCGAGGTGTCGCTCGACGACAAACCTCAGGCCAAGGCGATCAAGGTTGCCGATCCGTCACTCGACGATGAAATGGCGAAACTGCTCTGCGAGCTTTCGAGCCACAAGCGATAGGCGCCACCGGACAGCACACGCAAAAAAGGCGGCCGAGGCCGCCTTTTTCATTGCTTCGATATTCCGCGATCAGTCGTCTCGATAGACTTTTTCGCGGCGCTCATGACGTTCCTGAGCTTCGATCGACAGCGTGGCGATCGGACGTGCGTCCAGTCGCTTCAGCGAGATCGGTTCGCCAGTCTCCTCGCAATAGCCGTAGGTTCCCTCGTCAATTCTCTGCAGCGCCGAGTCGATCTTGGAGATCAACTTGCGTTGACGGTCGCGCGCTCGAAGTTCGATGGCGCGGTCCGTCTCGGATGATGCGCGATCGGCAAGATCCGGGTGGTTGGCATTTTCCTGCTGGAGTATTTCGAGTGTTTCGCGAGCTTCGCGGAAGATGTCGTTCTTCCAGGCAATCAACTTAGCTCTGAAGTAAGACTTCTGCCGTTCGCTCATGAACGGCTCCTCCTCAGAGGGTACGTAACCAAGTGTAACGGTATCGTTCATTCGACTCACCCGATAACCCCGTTTCGCCGCCTATATATTCGCGGGTCAACCCTCACACAAGTGCATTCCTAGAAAAGTTGTCGCAGGCCTGCGCGTCGTGATTCGGGCGTGGCAAGAGCGCAACTCTCCTGCACAAGCAACGAAGAACGGCATCGTCCGGTTGCAAGGTGCCTAGCGCTTGGCTACATCCTCAGATGGCTGTTGGCACAGGCTCGTCGGGAGCTTGAGCTTCCCGGGAGCGACATTTGAGCAAGCTCTATCTTCTCAGGCACGCCAAGGCTGGCTGGGCGCTGCCCGGCGTCAGGGATTTCGACCGTCCGCTCGACGCCACCGGCGTCGCGGATGCCGAGGCGACCGGCAGGGCGATGCGCGCCAATGGCTATGTTCCCGAACTGACGCTCTGCTCCAATGCTCTACGCGCCCGCGAGACCCTGGAGGGTATCGCCGGCCACGCTGATACCGGACGGGTGGTTTTCACTGACGATCTCTACAGTGCGGACGCCGCCGGGTATCTCGAGAAAATCCGGGAAAATGGCCGGCACGGTTCTGTCCTCATCATCGGTCACAATCCGATGATGGAGGATCTTGCAATGGCCGTTTCAGGCGACGGCGACGAGGCTGCGATGCATACGCTGCAAACAGGTTTTCCCACGTCGGGGCTAGCCGTGGTTCGGTTCGAAGGCGAGCTTTCCACCGCCGAGCTTGGCCAAGGTTATCTCGAAGCTTTCCTCACGCCGGCCGATCTTTGAAATCGCACGCCATTTCAAATCCCGTCGGCGCCACCTATATCCGACGCGACCTCATGGGGATCGACGATTGGCGTCTCTGACCACTTTCACCGACGAGGCGCGCATTGCCCTCGACACGCTTTCCGGCCGTGCCACAGGTATGTTTGCGCCTTCGCTGCGGCTTGGCGTCACCGGCCTTTCGCGCGCTGGCAAGACCGTGTTCATCACGGCCTTTGTGCACAATCTGATCCATGGCGGACGGTTGCCGCTGTTTGAAGCGCAGAAGTCGGGCCGTATTTCGCGCGCCTTCCTCGAAGAGCAACCCGACGACGCGGTGCCCCGTTTCCAGTATGAGGATCATGTCGGAGCGCTTGTCGACCAGCGTATCTGGCCGGACTCGACCCGCGCCATATCGGAACTCAGGCTGACCATCGAATTTGAATCGGCTTCGGGCTGGAACCGCATGTTTTCAGCGGGAAAGCTGTCGGTCGACCTCGTCGACTACCCCGGCGAATGGCTGCTCGACTTGCCGCTGCTGGGCAAGAGTTATGACGACTTCTCCAGGGAGGCGTTTGAGCTCGCAGGTTTGCCGGTTCGGGCAGACCTGTCGGAAGGCTGGCGCGAGCTTGCAGCCACGGTGAAACCCGAAGCGGACGCCGACGAGATGACGGCGCGGCGCCTGTTCGAGAGTTTTGCCGCCTATCTCAAGGCATGCAAGGATGACGAGCGCGCACTGTCGACGCTGCCGCCGGGACGCTTCCTGATGCCGGGCGACCTCGAAGGCTCGCCGGCGCTGACATTTGCACCGCTGCCTGGCCTCACCCAGCGCGCGCGCCCCGGTTCGCTGCATGCGATGATGGAGCGGCGCTACGAGGCCTACAAGACCCATGTGGTAAAGCCGTTCTTCCGCGAGCACATTGCCCGCCTCGACCGGCAAATCGTGCTGATCGATGCGATGCAGGCGCTGAATGCGGGGCCTGGCGCCATCGCCGACCTCGAACGCGCGGTGACGGAAATCCTGGCCTGTTTCCGTCCCGGTCGCGGCAACCTGTTCACCGACCTGTTTTCGCGCCGCATCGACCGCATCCTGGTCGCTGCGACCAAGGCCGATCATCTGCACCATGAAAGCCATGACAAGCTGCAGTCGATCGTCCGGCGGCTGACCGATCGTGCCGTTGCACGCGCCAATCTCTCAGGCGCCGAAGTCGACGTTCTCGCACTTGCCGCAGTGCGCGCCACGCGCGAGGGTACTGTCAAGCAAGGTCGAGAGACATTGCCAGTCATCATCGGCACGCCGATCGAGGGTGAGACCATCGGCAAGGACCGTTTTGACGGCAATACCGAAACCGCCATATTTCCCGGTGACTTACCCGAAAAAGCCGATGTCGTGTTCCAGGATTTTGGCACCAATCACCGCCAGGACGCGAACGACCCGACGATCCGCTTCGTGCGCTTCCGCCCACCCCGGCTCGAGCGCACGGCCGAAGGCGTGACACTGTCGCTGCCGCATATCCGGCTTGACCGCGCCCTGCAGTTCCTCATCGGAGATCACCTCGCATGAGCGCTCCCCGAAAGCCTGCGGCGTTCCGCATCGAACCGGAAATCACCGTGCACGACGTGGCTGCGAGCAAGAAGGCGCAAGTGTCCCAGCCTGCCGAACGCAAGCCGCGCGCGCTCGCCGCCGAGGCTGCGATTGTCACACCGGCCGAATTCGATGTGTTTGACGAACCCAACATCGCTGCTGCCGAACCGCCGCCGGCAACTGCGCCCAAGCGCAAGTCCCGCCTCGGCACGATCTTTCTTGCCGCAGCAGGTGTTTTGATTTCGCTCGGTGTCGGCCTTTGGACCGACCGGCTGATCCGCGACCTGTTCACCCGCGCCGATTGGCTCGGTTGGCTCGCCATAGGCGCCGCTGGTATCGCGGCGTTTGCGTTACTCGTCATCCTTGTTCGCGAGCTTCTTGCCGTCTTCCGCCTCGCTTCAGTCGAGCGGCTGCGTAACCGGGCAACCGATGCCATCGAGCGCAATGACCCGGGCTTGGCGCGCAATGTCGTCGATGAATTGTCGAATCTTTTGGCGTCGAAGCCTGAAACGGCAGCCGGGAGGCGCACACTTGCGGACCTGCGTGGCGACGTGATCGATGGCGCTGATCTCGTGCGGCTCGCTGAAACCGAGATTCTGACACCGCTCGATGCACAGGCAAAGATCCTGATCCTGGACGCCGCCAAACGCGTGTCGCTGGTGACGGCGGTCAGCCCGCGCGCATTGGTCGACATCGCTTATGTCGTGTTCGAGGCCGGCCGCCTGATCCGCCGGCTGGCCGAGCTATACGGCGGACGCCCTGGCACGCTCGGCTTCTTCCGGCTTGCCCGCGCAGCGCTTGCCCACCTCGCAGTCACCGGCTCGATCGCCGTCGGCGACAGTTTCGTCCAGCAATTGGTCGGCCACGGCCTGGCTGCGAAACTTTCGGCAAAGCTCGGCGAAGGCGTGGTCAACGGCATGATGACGGCGCGTATCGGCATCGCTGCGATGGAGACCGCGCGCCCCCTGCCCTTTGCCGCGATAAAGCGTCCCGGCATGGGCGATTTCCTCGCCGCGCTCACCACATTCGCGACCAAGGACAAGGGCACTGAAAAGGCCAAATAGACGAAGCATTAACCATTCTTGGTCATGGTCCTAGCAATCAATTGTTCCAGTTTCCTGCTGTCGGGTGTGCCCATGAAGCGCTTGTTGTTGTCCGCTGTCCTGCCTGCCATGGCCGTGGCGCTGCCATCCGTCGTGCACGCGGACATGGTCAAGGCACCTGAACGCGACAAGACGTTCTTCAAGTCGGTCCAAGGCGAATGGGTCGGCCCGGGCGAGATCGTCGCTGGCAAATACAAGGGAACGAAATTCACCTGCAATTTCACCGGCTCGACACCGGACGGCAAGGTCGGCATGTCGCTCGACGGCGGCTGCCGCGTCGGCGTGTTCACCCAGAAGATGTCGGCAACCATCGAGCAGAAGGGCCGCAGCGGCTATAGCGGCAAATTCCTCGACGGCTCGGAAGGCAAAGGCCTCGACATCGTTTCCGGCAGCGTCGTCGATGGCCGCAAGGTCGTGCTTGCGATCAACCGAAATCAGCTCAACGGCGTGATGCAGGCGCGCGTGCCGGACGACAATTCGATGCATGTCACCATTTCAGTGCGTGTCGAAAAGCAGCTGGTGCCGGTGATCGGCATGAAGCTGTCGCGTGTCGACGGCACGGCGGTCGGCGCCATCGCCAAGAACTGATCGTTTCCTCCTCCAACGAAAAAGGGCGACACCTGAGGTGCCGCCCTTTCTTTTTTGAAGCTGAAGAATCAGCCCTTGATGGCCGTCAGCAGATCGTCATAGGCCTTGCAGGCGTCCGCCGAAGTTGTCGCGCCGGTGAACTTGGATGCAACTTCCGTCACCTTGGCAGACAGCTCGGCTGCCTTGGCCGGATCCTTGGTGATGGCTTCCTGAAGCGCTGTTGCCACTTCCTGGCCCTTCTTGGCCATGACCTCGGCGGTGCATTCCGGCGCCTTCGAGCAGGCCGAAAGGCCAAGTGCAGCAACGCCAAGAACGGCAAGCAGAATATTTCTCATGTCAGTCTTTCCTCGCAACCGGCAGGAAATGCCGGCATCTTTTCGACCTCCGCTGATCGAAACCACGCCCGCCATAGCGGCATGACATGTCAGACGCAATGGCAAGTTGTGCGGCCAAAGACTGACGCGCCAAACGTCGAGCAAATCATTTCGCAACCCGGCGATTCGATTGGATGGGCGGGCTGTTCGGCAGCCCTCGAAGCACCTATCTTGGCCCTTTCCGCCAAAGCGGCCGGCTGCCGCATGCATAAGGATCGACAAGGCGCATGGCAGCAGAAGCATCGGGTGTTGACCTGGTTCCGGTGGTGGCGTTGCTCGCAGCGGGCGTCGTTGCTGTTCCCATCTTCAAGCGCCTCGGCCTCGGCTCGATCCTTGGCTATCTCACCGCCGGCGTGATCATCGGCCCGTTCGGCATCGGCGTTTTCTCGGAATCCGAGACCATCCTGCATGTCGCCGAGCTTGGCGTGGTGATGTTCCTGTTCATCATCGGTCTCGAAATGCAGCCATCCAGACTGTGGGGGCTGCGCCGCGAAATCTTCGGGCTTGGCGCGCTCCAGGTCGGCATTTGCGCGCTTTTGCTGACCGCGGTCGGGCTTGCGGGCGGCTTTTCAGTCTCTCAATCCTTCGTCGCTGGCGCCGGATTTGTGCTGACGTCCACGGCAATCGTCATGCAACTGCTCGATGAGCGCGGCGAGATGTCGACGCCCAAGGGCCAGCGCATGGTCTCGATTCTTCTGCTCGAAGACCTTGCCATCGTGCCGCTGCTGGCGCTTGTGGCCTTCCTCGCGCCTGTGGCGGCAAATGACGCAGGCACCGGCTGGGCCGGTAGGCTCACCGAGATCGGCATCGGCATTGCGGCGATTACCGGCCTGGTGATCGCCGGGCGCTATTTGCTCAACCCGCTGTTTCGCGTTCTCGCCGAATCGCGCGCTCGCGAGGTCATGACCGCCGCAGCTCTGCTGGTCGTGCTCGGGTCGGCACTTGCCATGCAGTTGAGCGGCCTATCCATGGCGATGGGCGCCTTCCTCGCCGGCGTTCTGCTGTCCGAATCGACCTTCCGACATCAGCTCGAGGCCGACGTCGAGCCATTCCGCGGCATCCTGCTCGGCATGTTCTTCATTGCCGTTGGCATGTCGCTCGACCTTATGGTGGTCGTCGCGAACTGGCAGCTGATCGCACTCTACGTCGTCGTCTACATGCTGATGAAGGGCCTCGGCATCTACATCGTTGCCCGCTTCCTCAGATCAGGGCACCGCGAGGCTCTGGAGCGCGCGGTGATCATGGCGCAGGGCGGCGAATTCGCCTTTGTCCTTTATTCCTCGGCGCTTGCGGTCGGCATCATCGACGGCGAAGCCAATGCGGTGCTTACCGCCATCATCATCATTTCGATGGTGCTGACCCCGCTGGCGATCATGATGTTGCGCCGATTCACGCCTAAGGACGAACAGTCGCTCGAAGACGTCGACGTGGCAGCTGAACTCAGCGGCACCGTGCTGGTCATCGGCTTCGGGCGTTTTGGCCAGATCGCCAGCCAACCACTTTTGTTGCGCGGCGTCGACGTTTCCATCATCGACAACGACGTCGAGATGATCCAGGCGGCGGCCGATTTCGGCTTCAAGATCTACTATGGCGACGGCACCCGGCTCGATATCCTGCACGCGGCGGGTGCGGGGCGTGCGCGTGCCGTACTGATTTGCGTCGATAAGGAAGACACCGCGGTCCGCATCGCCGAAAACCTGGCTGCAGAGTTCCCGCTGGTGCCCGTACTGGCCCGCGCCTATGACCGCGGCACAGCGATCCAGCTCATTCGTGCTGGCGTCGACTACCAACTGCGCGAGACCTTCGAATCGGCGATCGTCTTTGGTGGCGCCACGCTCGAAAAGCTTGGCGAAGATCCAGACGATGTCGCCGAGGTGATCGAAGAGGTGCGAAACCGCGATGCGGCGCGGCTGGAAATGCAGATCGCAGGCGACATTCAATCCGGACGCGACTATCTGCAGGGCAACATTCCCGGTCCGGTGCCGACGCCGCTGACACCGCCGCGCCGCACCGCCAAGGCGCTCAATGAGGAAGCCGCGAGCATGATCGCCAAGAAGGCAACGGAAACGACGGAGAGGAACTGAAGATGATGGACAGGCAGCGCGCAACTGAAGTGGTCGCCTACTGGCGCGATGCCGGCCCCGACGGCTGGTTCCGCAAGGACGCGGCGTTTGACGATGGCTTCCGCAGCCGCTTCGGCGACTTGCACCTGGCCGCAGCCAAGCGCCAGTGCGATGACTGGGCAAAAGATGCCGAAGGTGCGCTGGCGCTGATGATCCTGCTCGACCAGTTTCCGCGCAATTGCTTCCGGGGCAGCGGCCATATGTATGCCACCGACCCTCTGGCCCGCCATTTCGCGCGCAAGGCGATTGCCGATGGCCATGACCTCGCCACCGAAGCGCCGATCCGAGTATTCTTTTACCTGCCGTTCTCGCATTCCGAGGCGCTGGCCGACCACGACATCCCGCTCGAACGCTCGACAGCCCTTGGTGGCGATTACCTGAAGCATGCCATCGGCCATCGCGATATCGTCGCGCGTTTCGGCCGCTTCCCGCACCGCAACTTCCTCCTCGGCCGCGAATCGAGCGAGCAGGAGCTGACGTTCCTGGAAGCGGGCGGCTTTTCCGGCTGAGGCTTCAAAGCGCCAGGCGCATCAAGGGGCGGCCGGGGCGCCGTTCCACAGCGCGGGCAAAGCCGGCCTTTTCGAACACCCGCGTCGAGCCGACGAACAGTCCAACCGAGCGCGAATCCTTCGACTGGTCCATCGGGCACGCTTCAACAACACGCGCGCCCGATTGTCGCGCGAATGCGATGCCAGCATCGACAAGTCGATGGGTCAGCCCCTGGCCACGCGCTGTTTTGCGGATGAAAAAACACGAAATCGCCCAAACTAGCGGGTCGCTGGCATCGCCCGGCTCAAACGGTGCCGAGCCCCTGCCCGCATTGTTGAATTCCGGCACGTCGGCGCGCGGGCCGATCTGCATCCAGCCGCTCGCCTCATTATCTTCGAAAGCAAGCAGACCCGGCGGCGGGCCAGACTCGATGCGCGCCTTGATGTGATCCTTGTTGCTCTCGCGATTGTTTTCTCGGCGTGCTGCCGGCGGCAACCTGAAATAGGTGCACCAGCAGCCGTAGCAGGCGCCCTGCTTGCCAAACAACTCCTCGAAATGCGGCCACAGATCGGGCGTCAACGGCGAGATGGCAATAGTCATGGCATAGCTCCGTCACACGCCTTGTCCCGGCGGGACAGCTGACATAATATCGCGATTGTTCTCTTTATGTTCGCAGTGAAGGCAATGCCTGTCAACGATCCCAGCCACGGTTTCTGCCGCGACTGCCTTGCCCTTCAGCGTGGCGCGGGGCCGCGTTGTCATGCCTGCGGCAGCCCGCGCCTGCTGCGCCATCCCGAACTCTACAAGCTGCATCTCGCCCATATCGACTGCGATGCCTTCTACGCCGCAGTGGAAAAGCGCGACAACCCTGACCTGAAGGACAAACCCGTCATCATCGGCGGTGGCAAGCGCGGCGTGGTCTCGACCTGCTGCTACATCGCCCGCATCCATGGCGTGCGCTCGGCCATGCCGATGTTCAAGGCGCTGGAGGCTTGCCCCGAGGCCGTCGTCGTCAGCCCAGACATGGAAAAATATGTCCGCGTCGGGCGCGAGGTGCGTTCGATGATGCAGGCGCTGACACCGCTGGTCGAGCCGATCTCCATCGATGAGGCCTTCCTCGACCTCAACGGCACCGAGCGGCTGCATGGCCTGCCGCCGGCGCTGGTGCTCGCCCGCTTTGCAATCACGGTGGAAAAGGAGATCGGCATCACCGTCTCCGCCGGGTTGTCCTACTGCAAATTCCTCGCCAAGATCGCCTCGGACTTCCGCAAGCCCCGCGGATTTTCCGTCATCGGCGAAGCCGAGGCGGTCGGCTTCCTGGCGCAACAGCCGGTGACGATGATCTGGGGGGTAGGCAAGGCGTTTGCTGCGACGCTTGAAAGCGACGGCATCCGTTCCATCGGCCAACTGCAGAGGATGGATCGCGGCGACCTGATGCGCCGTTACGGCACAATGGGCAGCCGGCTCTTCCACCTGTCGCGCGGCCAGGACGATAGGCAGGTTTCGCCCGACCAAGAGGCCAAGAGCGTTTCTGCCGAAACCACCTTTGACAGTGACCTCGCCTCGTCGGCGGACCTGGTACCGGTGCTGCGGGCACTGTCGGAGAAAGTCTCGGCCCGGCTGAAGAAAGCGAACATCGCCGGCCGCACGGTCGTGCTCAAACTCAAGACGCAAGACTTCAAGACAAGAACACGCAACCGCCAGCTCGCCGATCCAACACGGCTTGCCGACCGCATCTTCCAAACCGGAATGCAATTGCTGGAGAAAGAGACCGACGGCACCAAATATCGCCTGCTCGGCATTGGCGTCAGCGACCTGTCGGACGATGAACGCGCCGATCCGCCCGATCTTGTCGACACCCAGTCGCGCAAGCGTGCCCTGGCCGAAGGCGCCATGGACGCCTTGCGCAACAAGTTCGGCAGAACGGCCGTCGAGACAGGCTATACGTTCGGCAAGGGCCGAAACGCCCATCCGCCCGAGCCGCTGGAAGAGTAATCACCGTGACCCGATTTAGCCCTGCTCAAGCTGCCTTCTGCACCGAGCTCACGACGCCCATGTTGTCGACCACGCATGTATAGCGTTGGCCCGATGCATTGAGTTCGACCTGATATCTGGTGGCGTCGAGCGTGGACGAGCCCACGGGCAGCACTTTGCTGCTGTCGACGCCGGCCTGTGTTGCCGTTGCGGTGGCACAAGTCAGTTGGAGGTCCGCCGGTGCTGTCTGCACAGTTGTCCGTGCCATGTTCTGCGGCTCGGGTGCGGTGGAGGAGCAGCCCGTGACCGCAAGGCCGATCAGCAAGCCAGTTCCGGCAAAAAAAGCTGTTCGCATGATATCCCCTCATTCGACGTGCTTATTGTTATGAGATGACGGCGCTTACACCCCCTTGTAGAGCGCAGCCCCCTGCATCAGCACCACGACCTTTGCCCCGACCTGGACCTGCGAGTACAGGTCGACGATGTCGTCATTGTTCATACGGATGCAGCCGGACGAAACGTCGAGTCCAATCGTCCAGGGTTCGGGTGTGCCGTGGATGCGGTAGATGGTGTCCTGATCGCCCTGGTAGAGATAGAGCGCGCGCGCACCGAGCGGATTGTCGGGACCGCCGGGCATGCCGCCAGCGAATTTCACGGCGTTCGGATCACGCGCCACCATCTCGGCCGGTGGCGTCCAGGTCGGCCATTCGGCCATACGCCCGACACGCACGATGCCGGCCCAGCCGAAACCATCGCGGCCAACGCCGATGCCGTAGCGCACGGCCTTGAGTCCAGGCAGCACGAGATAGAGGAAGTGCTGGTTGCCATCGATGATGATCGTTCCTGGCTTCTCGGCAGTGCGGAAGTCTACGACCTGTCGGCGGAAAGCGTCGGGAACCTGGCCATGCGCGGCGTAGTATTGCCGCGCCTTCTTGCGATCGTAATTGATCCATTTATGCGTCTTGGGGTCGAATATCTGCGTCTGATCGGCCAGTGCCAGTGTGGTGCCCAGTCCGAGAGCGACGGAAAGTGCAACGGCCTGACCTATCTTTCCACCTAGACGCGATATGCCTGTCATTGAGCTTGTCCCCGTTTGCCGTTGTCCGGCCTACTGCAACCATGCCTTGACGCGATCCTCGTGGCTCGCCACCCATTGCTCCGCAAACTTCGCCGGATCCTGCCGTTCGACTTCGATGGCGTAACTCATCGCGGTCACCTCGTCGGCGGTGAAATCAATATTGTCGAGGAATTTGGCGACCTGCGGCAAGCGTTTGGACAGGGACGTTGCATAAGCGACGCTGAAACTTGACGGCTTCCAAGCCACGGGCGCGTCTGACTTCGACAGCCACATCGGATCGTCCGCCTGCAATACGATGTTCCATTTCGCTACATCGAAAGGCGGCTCGCTGAGCTTCTTGAGCTGATGAAGCTCGAACACGTGATGCGGGCTGTAGCAGTAGAAAACGATCGGCTTGTCGGTCGCGGCCGCGGCGTCGACAGCCGACATGGCCACTTCCTCAGGCATTTCGAGCAGCGTCATGGTGTCCGCATAGCCGTAGCTCTTGGCGTGAATGCGCTCGACATCGGTCGACAGCCAACCGCGCGCGCCGATCCACATCTCGCCCTTGCCGTCGCCATCGGTGTCGAAAACCTTGGCCTTGGCGGGATCCTTCAGGTCGGCGACATCGTGAATGCCAAAATCGTCATAGGTCTTCTGCGTGACGCAAAGCCCTTGGGTCGCCGCCACGTTGCGCGAGCTGAGATGAACGGTTCCGCGTTCGGTGCTGAATCTCTGGATGAGCTGGTCGAAATTCGGTTGCCACACTTCAGGGTAAACATCGACCGCCCCTGAATCCATGCCGGTGAAGGCGATCATCGTCCCCATCTCCTGGACGTCGACCTTGACCTGAAGGGATTTTTCCAGCGCGGCCTTGATGATGTTTGCGGACGCCTGTCCGGAAGGCCAATTGGGCATCGCCACGACCAGATCGGCAGCCGACGCCTGGAGGGCTCCTGCGAAGATCGCAGTTGTAATGCAGACACCACGCAATAGGGGCTTCATATCGTCCGCCTGCTTCGTTTCCGCTGACAGGCAGGATTTATTCTTATCAAGGCCAAGTCAAGCCGAGTTCCGCCACAATCGGTAGGCGAGAAAAATCGATGGCTTCAGATAGGCTCACCTTCGATGATGCTGATGCGCGGACCGGCATCGATCGTTCGTGCCAACCTGAAGCCGGAGGCGTTGAAGAGTTTCGCAAATTCTTCGGCAGTCCTCTCCTGCCCTCCGGGCGCCACCAGCATATTGAGGTCGGCGAACTTTGCGCCCGCGCCCGCGTTGGGCGGAGCCAACACCGCCTCCAGTACCAGCAGCTTGCCGCCTGGCCGCAACGCGCGGCGGCAGCTTTTCAGGATTGCGACGGATCGCTCGTCGTCCCAGTCATGCAGGACCGATTTCATGAGCTGTGCGTCTGCTCCATCGGGCACCGCCGCAAAGAAATCACCGCCGACAATTTGACACCGATCCGCGACCGAGGCGGCCTGAAGCGTAGGAAGCGCACCGGCAACCACCTGCTGCTGGTCAAACAGGATGCCTCTTTGAGCATGATTTTGGGAAAGTATTTTGGCGAGAAGCGCGCCCTGCCCGCCGCCAACATCCATGACGACCTCGAAGGGGCTGAAATCATAGGCGGCAAGCACCGCATCGGTCACCAGGCGAGACAACGCGGTCATGGCCCGGTCAAAGATCACCGACTCCTCGGGATGCTCCGCCCGATACCGCCAGACACCCATGCCGTGCGCATGATGGAAAGCGTTCTCACCCGTGCGCACGCTATGCAGCAAGTCACTCCACGCCTGCCGATAATAGGATCTTTCGACAAGGCGCGCCCAAGGCGCAACAGATTGCGGCGCATCGGAGCGCAGGCCCGACCCAAGCGCGGTCAGCGAGAAACGACGATCATCTCCTTCGTGCAAGACGCCAACCGAAGCAAGTGCGCGCAGCAGCCGGTAAAGCGCCTGCGGATGGCACTGCGTTGCCGCGGCGAGATCGTCGCTTGTACGGCCACCGTCTTTCAGCTGATCAGCGATGCTCAGTGCTGCTGCAACGCAGATTGCCTGGGACACCTGATAGCCATTGACCATCTGCAGGAGTTGATTGGCGGCGGCATTCTCGTCCATGACGATACTCCGGCTTAAAACATGAGCAGAAGCTAAAGTACCAGTATAGGTTGCTGCCCGCAACGCGCCCTCGGTTGGCATCGGCAAAGAACCTTGCGACGTGCTCTCGCCGCAGCCAAATCCGGAGGTGGGTGCAATGCCGCGGGCAGAGCGTTCGGCGCGATGGCCAGGTCCCGCGACTAGACCAGTTCCACCTCAACAACACCCGGTACGGCCCGCATCGCAGATGCTATCGACGGCGTGATGCGATAGCGGTTGGGCAGTTCGATCTCGATCTCGCCTTGCGCCTCGCCCTTGAGCACGATGAAGCTGACCTCGCCCTCGCCGCGCACGGTCAGCTGGTTGGACAGCATGTTCAACGGAGCTGCATCGCGCACGAAGATGCGCAATGTCTTTTGCACCCGGCTCGCTTCGTCCTCGAGCGACTGCACGGTCTGGATGCGCAGATTGACACCCTCAGGGCGGTCTTCCGCTGCGACCGTAATGACCACCGACCTGCCCGGCTCAAGCAGGTCGCGATACTGCGCCAGCGCCTCCGAAAACAGCACAGACTCATATTGCCCGGAGACGTCGGAGAACTGGATGACGCCCATCTTGTTGCCGGTCTTGGTCTTGCGCTCCTGCTTGGTCGTGACCGTTCCGGCGAGGCGGCCGGCGGTCGCGCCACGCTTCACGGCGGCGGCGAAATCGGTCCAGTTCTGGACACGCATCTTTTCGAGTGCCGACTTGTACTCGTCGAGCGGATGCGCCGACAGGTAGAAGCCGACGACCTGGAACTCGCGGTGCAACCGGTCCGCCGGCAGCCAGGCATCGGCCTGCGGCAGATGCAGCACCGGCGCCTGGCCAGAAAAAGCGCTGCCGAAAATATCGGACTGGCCAAGCGTGGCGTTCTCATGCGCCAGCGAAGCCAGGCCCATCATCCGCTCGATGCCGGCCATCAGTGCAGCGCGCTCATAGCCGAAACAGTCGAAGGCGCCGGCCATGATCAGGCTTTCAAAGACACGCTTGCCGACGATCTTGGGGTCGATGCGCTCGCAGAAATCGGCGAGACTGGCGAAAGGCTTTTCCGTGCGCTTGGCAACGATGTGCTGGACCGCGGCCTCACCCACGCCCTTGATGGCGGCGAGCGAGTAGAAGATCTTCTTTTCGCCGACCTCGAAGTCGCGGAAGCTGGTCATGACCGAGGGCGGCACAACATCAATGCCAAGGCGCATGGCATCCTGGCGGAAGTCGTTGAGCTTGTCGGTGTTCGACATGTCGTAGGTCATCGACCCAGCGAGGAACTCGACCGGGTAATGCGCCTTGAGATACGCCGTCTGGTAGGAAACGATCGCGTATGCAGCGGCGTGCGACTTGTTGAAGCCGTAGTCGGCGAACTTGGCGAGCAGATCAAAGATGGAGTTGGATTGGGGCTTGGAGACGCCCTTTTCCATCGCACCGGTGACGAAGCGCTCGCGCTGCTTGTCCATCTCGGCGCGGATCTTCTTGCCCATGGCGCGGCGTAGAAGATCGGCTTCGCCGAGCGAATAGCCCGACAGCTCCTGCGCGATCTGCATCACCTGTTCCTGGTAGACGATGACCCCTTGGGTCTCCTTCACCAGATGGTCGATCATCGGATGGATCGAGGCGATCTCCTCGTCGCCATGCTTGCGGGCGTTGTAGGTCGGGATGTTCTCCATCGGGCCGGGACGATAGAGCGCCACCAGCGCGATGATGTCTTCGACGCGGTCGGGTTTCATGCCGATCAGCGCCTTGCGCATGCCGGCACTTTCAACCTGGAAGATGCCGACGGTCTCGCCGCGCGACAGCATGGCGTAGGTCAGCGGATCATCGAGCGGGATCAGAGCCAGGTCGATATCGACACCACGCCGGCTAATGAAATACAGCGCCTTTTGCAGCACCGTCAGGGTCTTCAGGCCAAGGAAGTCGAACTTCACCAGCCCGGCCTGCTCGACATATTTCATGTTGAACTGGGTGACCGGCATGTCCGAGCGCGGATCGCGGTACATCGGCACCAGTTCCGACAGCGGCCGGTCGCCGATGACGATGCCGGCGGCATGGGTCGAGGCGTGGCGATAGAGCCCTTCGAGCTTCTGGGCCATGTCGAGCAGCGTCTGCACGATCGGCTCGCGCTCGGCTTCTTCGGCAAAGCGCGGCTCGCCCTCGATGGCCTGTCCCAGGGTCACCGGATTGGCCGGGTTCTGCGGCACCATCTTGCACAGCTTGTCGACCTGGCCATAAGGCATCTGCAGCACGCGGCCGACGTCGCGCAGCACGGCGCGAGCCTGAAGCGTGCCGAATGTGATGATCTGGCCGACCTGTTCGCGGCCATACTTGCCCTGGACGTAGCGGATGACCTCTTCACGCCGGTCCTGGCAGAAGTCGATGTCGAAGTCGGGCATCGAGACGCGGTCGGGGTTGAGGAAACGCTCGAACAGCAGCGAAAAACGCAAAGGGTCGACGTCGGTGATGGTGAGCGCATAGGCGACCAGCGAACCGGCACCAGAACCACGACCGGGACCGACCGGGATGCCTTGCATCTTTCCCCATTTGATGAAGTCGGCAACGATCAGGAAGTAGCCCGGAAACTTCATGCGCTCGATGATGCCGAGCTCGTATTCCAGCCGCTCGGTATATTGCTCTGGTGTGTAGCCTTCGGCCAAGCCGCGCGAGGCGATGCGCATGGCAAGCCCCTCATGCGCCTGCCGCGTCAGCTCCGCGGCCTCCGCTGCAACCGCGGCAGCCGCATCGGCGATGTCGCCACCAGTGAAGCGCGGCAGGATCGGATCGCGGTTCTTGGGATAGTAGGAACAGCGGCGGGCAATCTCTACCGTGTTGTCAATCGCCTCAGGCAGATCGGCAAAAAGCTCCGCCATCTCCTTCTGCGACTTGAGAAAATTGTCGGGCGTCAGCCGTCGGCGATTGTCTTCGGCGACCACCGAACCCTCGGCGATGGCGATGAGCGCGTCATGCGCCTCATAGTCGGCGCGCGCCGGGAAAAATGCCTCGTTGGTGGCGACCAGCGGCAGATAGTGGCGATAGGCAAGCTCAATGGTTGCCGCCTCGACAACGCGGTCATAGCCGGCCAGCCGTTCAAGCTCGACATAGAGCCTGTCGCCGAACAACGCCTTCAGGCTCAGCAGGCGGCTTTCGGCGAGTGCCGCGTGGTCACTCTTGATCGCGGCACCGATCGGTCCACGCGGCCCGCCGGTCAGGCAGATGATGCCTTCGGCCGAAGCTGCAAGCCAATCGAGCGTCGCATGGACTGGATCGCCTGGCGGCGTCTCCAGATAGAGCCGACTGACCAGCCGCACGAGATTGGCGTAACCGGTCTCGGTCGCGGCGATCAGCACGACAGGGAACAAAACGAGCGCCTGCTTCCAGCCATGGCTGCGCTGGGTGTCGTCGCCTCCATCTGCAAAGTCGATATCGACCTGGCATCCGATCAGTGGCTGTATGCCGTCCTTGGTCGCCTTCTGGGCGAATTCGAGCGCACCGAACAAATTATTGCTGTCGGTAACGGCAATCGCTGGCGCCGCATCTTTTACGGCATGGGCGACGACCTTGTTGAGCGGCAAGGCGCCTTCAAGCAGCGAATAGGCAGAATGGACGCGAAGATGAATGAACATCCGCGCCGAAACCTCTGGCTTTTCTGCATTTTTCAACGCTTCACGCTTGAGCGGATCGCGTGGGAGCCTGTCACTCGACATCGAATCGTTTGCCTTGCAAGGGAGATTTCGGCCGCCATGTTCCGCCACGCCCGCTGCCATGTCCATCCCGCAAGGGGTCGCGCCGGCAACGGCTTGTGGAGTATCATCGCGGTCGCCGCTTTACGACCGCTTTGCGTCGCCTTCGCGGTTGATCGCCTCGGCAAAACCTGAAACCTTGCCGCCGAACTTTTGCCCCTGATTTCTCTTGAAGGAACATCGCCATGAAAACCCGCGCCGCCGTAGCCGTAGGAGCTGGAAAGCCGCTTGAGATCATGGAGGTCGACCTCGAAGGGCCGCGCGAGGGCGAGGTGCTGGTCGAGATCAAGGCGACCGGCATCTGCCACACCGACGAGTTCACGCTGTCGGGCGCCGATCCCGAAGGCATCTTCCCAGCCATTCTCGGCCATGAGGGTGCGGGCGTCGTCGTCGATGTCGGCAAGGGGGTGACCTCGCTCAAGAAGGGCGACCACGTCATCCCGCTCTACACGCCCGAATGCCGCTCGTGCCCGTCGTGCCTCAGCCGCAAGACCAACCTCTGCACCGCCATCCGCGCGACCCAGGGCCAGGGCCTGATGCCGGATGGCTCGAGCCGCTTTTCCATCGGCAAGGACAAGATCTTCCACTACATGGGCTGCTCGACATTCTCGAACTTCACCGTGCTGCCCGAGATCGCGCTCGCCAAGGTCAATCCCGACGCGCCGTTCGACAAGATCTGCTACATCGGCTGCGGCGTGACCACCGGCATTGGTGCTGTCATCAACACCGCCAAGGTCGAGATCGGCGCGACTGCGATCGTCTTCGGCTTGGGCGGCATCGGCCTCAACGTGCTGCAGGGTCTGCGCCTTGCCGGTGCCGACATGATCATCGGCGTCGACATCAACAATGACCGCAAGGCTTGGGGCGAAAAGTTCGGCATGACGCATTTCGTCAACCCGAAGGAGGTCGACGGCGACATCGTTCCTTACCTCGTCAACATGACCAAGCGTGGTGCCGACCAAATCGGCGGCGCCGACTACACCTTCGACTGCACCGGCAACGTCAAGGTGATGCGCCAGGCGCTCGAAGCCAGCCATCGCGGCTGGGGCGAAAGCATCGTCATCGGTGTCGCCGGTGCTGGCCAGGAGATCGCCACGCGTCCGTTCCAGCTGGTCACCGGCCGGACCTGGAAGGGCACCGCCTTCGGCGGCGCGCGCGGCCGCACCGATGTGCCCAAGATCGTCGACTGGTACATGGAGGGCAAGATCCAGATCGACCCGATGATCACCCACACCCTCAAGCTCGAAGACATCAACAAGGGCTTTGACCTGATGCATGCCGGCGAGAGCATCAGGAGCGTCGTGGTCTACTGATGAGCGAGGTCGCATACGAGGTCGACGTCAGGGGGTTGGACGACCTGCCCCCACGCGACCTCTATGCGATGCTGAAGATGCGCATCGACGTCTTCGTCGTTGAACAGAAATGCGCATTCCCCGAAATGGACGGCAAGGATCCTGAGGCGTTGCACCTCAGGTTGCTTGCCGGCACGGAATTGCTGGCGAGCACACGTATCATCGCGCCGTTCGGCGTCGAGGACCCGGCCCAAATTGGCCGGGTCGTCGTGTCGCCCGACCATCGCGGCAAGCGCCTCGGCGAAAAGCTGATGGCGGAATCCATCTCCGCCTGCGAACGGCTGTTTCCGGACCGGCCTATCGAGCTCTCTGCGCAGAGCCACCTCGAGAAGTTTTATGCGTCGTTCGGCTTCGAGACGGTGTCGGAGGAATATCTGGAAGACGATATCCCCCATATCGACATGCTGCGTCAGAAGTCGCACACCGGCTCGACAACTCAAAGTCAGGCCTGACGTCCACGCCATCGGCGCCACCCTGGAACTTGCCATGCCAGGCATCGGCCTTTTCGGCCCATTGTTCGTGATTGATCAGATGTGCCATGGTCGGCCTCTGTTCGAAGCCCGACCATAGCCAAAGATATCCTCTCCCGGAACCATGCCTGAAATGACCGAAAATGCCCCCATCATCTATGTCGATGCCGACGCCTGCCCGGTTAAAGACGAGGTGGTGAAGGTCGCTGAACGGCTGGACCTTATCGTCACCTTCGTCTCCAATGGCGGCCTCAGGCCGTCGCGCGACCCGATGATCCGCAACGTCGTCGTCTCCAAGGGAGCGGACGCAGCCGACGACTGGATTGTCGAGAATGCGCGCGCCAACGACATCGTCGTCACCGCCGACATTCCGCTGGCTGCCAGAGCTGTAGCGCTTGGCGCCCATGTACTGGGCCCCACCGGCAGGCCGTTCACGCCCGAAAGCATCGGAATGGCAGTGGCCATGCGCGACCTCAAGCAGCATCTACGCGAAACCGGCGAGAGCAAGGGCTACAACGCATCTTTCGCGCCACAGGATCGCTCGCGCTTTCTGGGCGCCCTTGACCAGGCGGCACGACGGGCGCTCCGGTCGGTTCCTTCCGGCAAAGGTGCGCCCGCATGATGCGGTTTCGCCGACATTTCATTTTCGCGGCCAGCGCCGCTGTCGGCTTGATCGCACTTGGTGCGGCTTTGTTTCTGCAACATCCCTTGAGCTATGCAATTGCCGCCAATGCTTTCTTCGTGGCCTATATTTTCCTGGTGCTGCGCGAAATGCCGAAGCTGACGGCCGACTTCCTGAGCCGGCGTGCCCAGCAGGCGGACGAGCCTGTCTGGATCATCTTCCTGGTCACCATCGGCATCGTTGCAGTGGCGGTAGGATCGCTGTTTGTACTGATGAACGCGAAGCAGAGCCCGCATCCCTACTGGCTTGCCTTTTCGCTGCTGTCATTGCCATTGGGCTGGTCCACCATCCATGCCATGGCGGCGTTGCACTATGCCCACCTCTTCTGGAAAGGCGACAAGAACCAAACGACCTCAACACGCAGCCGCATTCCGGTCGGCGGATTGATATTTCCCGATACCGAGCGCCCTTGCGGCTGGGATTTTCTCTATTTCTCCCTCGTCATCGGCATGACCGCCCAGACCGCCGACACCAACATCTCCACCACGGTGATGCGAAAGGCTGTAATGGCCCATTCGGTCCTGTCGTTCTTCTTCAACACCATCATCGTGGCTGCCGCGGTCAATCTCGTGGTTTCACTGGCCAGTTGACCGGCTCACGCGAATATCATCGCAACGGCGAAACAAAAGCCAATCTCCAAGCGTAATCACTTCCGAAGGGGCGTAAAATGACGTCCCGCGATGGCTGAGGCCACGGGAGATCAGGTGCGATGGAAAGCCAGGCACGCACAGCGCAGCAGGCGGATGAGCAGCCCGCGCCGATCGCCGATGGCGAACTCGTCTACCGGCAAACGCGCTGGACACGCGTCACCCACTGGGTCTGGGCGCTATCGTTGTTTTTCCTGCTGTTGAGCGGCCTGCAGATCTTCAATGCGCACCCCGCACTCTATATCGGCAAGCAGTCCGGCTTCGCTTTCAGCAACGATGTGCTGACCATCTCCGCGGAAGATACCGCAACTGGACCAGTTGGTTACACGACAGTTCTTGGACATCGGTTCAACACGACGGGCGTGCTTGGTCTCTCCGGTCCGGCCGACAATCCGAGCGGCCGCGCCTTTCCAGCGTGGGCTACCATCCCGTCCGGCCAGGACCTGGCTACGGGTCGAGTAGTGCATTTCTTCTTCGCCTGGCTTTTGTCCGCAACGTTGCTCGTCTGGTTCATTGCCAGCCTGTTCAACGGTCATCTGCGCCGCGATCTCGCGCCTGGCGTCGATGACCTGCGCCGGCTGCCCAAGGACATCTCCGACCACGCAAGGCTGAAATTCCATCACAGCCGCGACTACAACACCCTGCAGAAGCTCGCCTATGGCGGCGTGTTGTTCGTGCTGCTGCCACTGATGATCCTGACCGGGCTCGCCATGTCGCCGAGCATGAACGCCGCGATCCCGTTCCTCACTGACCTGTTCGGTGGACGGCAGACAGCACGCACCATCCATTTCATCACCATGCTGCTGATCGTCGGCTTCTTCATCGTTCACATGCTGATGATCCTCGCCGCCGGTCCGATTAACGAACTGCGCTCGATCGTCACCGGCTGGTATCGTACCGATCCGGCTGAAAACGACCGCCCCAAAGGGAGCGAATGAGATGCCCAAATTGGACATGCCAAAGTTCCAGCTTACCCGCAGGCGCTTCCTCACCGCAGCCACGCTCGGGGCATCGACCGTTGCGCTGTCTGGCTGCGATGCCTTCGACTTCCTGCAGGACCGCGACAGCGGCGTGCGCAACTTCCTCACGGGTGCCAACGATCTGACCTACCAAGCTCAAAGACTGATCGCCGGCCGCAACTCCCTGGCGCAGGAATTCACCGAGGCAGACATCCGCCAGCCGCAGCGGCCGAACGGCATCACCGCGCCTAACGACGGCGTCTATTTGGGGCTCCAGTCCAACGATTTCTCCGATTGGCGGCTAGAGGTCATTGGCTTAGTCGAAAAGCCGCTGTCACTGTCGCGGCAACAACTGATGGACATGCCCTCGCGCACCCAGATCACCCGCCATGACTGTGTCGAAGGCTGGAGCTGCATCGCCAAATGGACCGGCGTGCCGATGGCGCTGGTGCTCGACCAGGCGGTGGTCAAGCCTGAGGCGCGCTATGTCGTTTTCCATTGCCTCGATACGATCGAGCAAAGCCTGTCGGGCGACATCAAATATTACGGCTCGATCGACCTGATCGACGCGCGCCATCCGCAAACGATCCTCGCCTATGGCATGAATGGTGGGCCGCTGCCGGTGGAAAACGGGGCGCCGCTGCGCGTGCGGGTCGAGCGCCAGCTCGGCTACAAGATGCCGAAATACCTCCACAAGATCGAACTGGTCGACAGCTTTGGGCCCATGGGCCTCGGCAAGGGGGGCTATTGGGAAGACCGCGGCTACGACTGGTATGGCGGCATATGACGGCGATCGTCCGATCGTGGGGTCCTCGCCGCCACTACCCGGAAGTATTGGATAGGACTATCCTCCCGGTGAATAAGCACTGCGCGTCTAGGTGACAAAGCGTCGTGCTTGGGATATTGACGACTCGTCGAGGGCCTTTGCGGGCTCTACCTGTTTGCGGGAGAGAACAGCGGAAGCTGTCGCCGAAGGGGAAATCGCCCGAAATCTCTCAGGCAAAAGAACCGTAGACGGGAAAGACACTCTGGAAAGTCGGGACTTTGATCCCGCGCCGAAGGTGTAAGCGCTGCCGACAGAGTTCCGGAGCGCGAGTCTCTCAGGCTTCAGACAGAGGGGCACGGAATGGCCGCCGCAGCGGCTGGACACGTGCGACTCTGGAGAAGACATGACGGGCGACAACACCAACGAACTACCCCTTGCAGACCTGCATTCCGCCGCTGGTGCGCGCTTTGGCGCCTTCGCCGGCTGGAACATGCCGCTGACTTACCCTGCCGGCGTGATGAAGGAACACCTTCACACGCGTGAACATGTCGGCCTGTTCGATATCTCCCACATGAAGCTGTTCGTGGTCAGCGGCCCAGGTGCTGCCGACCTGCTCAACCGGGCCTGCCCGCTTGATGCCAAGGCACTTGAATTCAAGCAGTCGAAATACACCTTCTTCCTCACCGAGAGCGCGGGCGTCATCGACGACCTGATCATCACCAGGCTCGGCGACGAGCGTTTCATGGTGGTGGCCAACGCTGGCAATGCCGCAACCGACGAAGCGCATCTGCGCGCTCTGGCCAAGGATTTCAACGCCAAGGTCGAGCCGCTTGACCGCGTCTTCATCGCCATTCAGGGCCCGGAAGCAGCTACGGTGCTCGGACAAGCCGGCATCGACACCGACGACCTGTTTTTCATGCAGGGCTTCGAGCCCCGCGCCAACTGGTTCATGAGCCGTTCGGGCTACACCGGCGAGGACGGTTTCGAGATCGGCCTGCCGGAAGCCGACGCCCGCGAACTGCTGGGCAAACTGCTCGGCGACGAGCGCGTCATGTGGATCGGCCTTGCCGCCCGCGACAGCCTGCGCCTTGAAGCTGGCCTGTGCCTGCACGGCAACGACATCACACCCGATACCGACCCGGCAAGTGCCGGCCTGATGTGGGCGATACCCAAGGACCTGCGCGCTGACGGCAAGTTCATCGGCGCTGCGGCTCTGGCCAAAATCCTCGCTGAAGGCGCCAAGGAAAAGCGCGTTGGCTTGAAGCCCGAGGGCCGCCAGCCGGTCCGTTCAGGTGCTGAACTCTTTGACGCCGACGGCAATCCGATCGGCCGCGTCACGTCAGGCGGCTTTGGCCCATCGGCTGGCTTCCCGGTCGCCATGGGCTACGTCTCAACGCCGCTCGCCAAGGCCGGAACCCGCGTCTTCGCAGACGTGCGCGGCACCAAGGTGCCCGTCGACGTTCATTCTCTTCCCTTCACGCAGCATCGCTATCGCAAAGGATGATTTCCATGACCAAGACCTATTACACCGAAGATCACGAATGGCTGCGCGTCGAGGGCGACATCGCAACGGTCGGCATTACCGACTACGCCCAGGAACAGCTTGGCGACCTCGTTTTCGTCGAACTGCCGGAGACCGGCCGCAAGGTCGCCAAGGGCGACGTCGCGGTTGTCGTTGAATCCGTCAAGGCAGCTTCGGACGTCTATGCGCCGCTCGACGGCGAGATCATCGACGCCAATGCAACGCTCTCTTCAGATCCGGCACTCGTCAATTCGGCAGCCACCGGCGACGGCTGGCTGTGGAAGATGAAGATCGCCAATGCCGGCCAGCTCGAAGGCCTGATGGATGAAGCGGGCTACAAAGCCCATATCGGTTGACAGGATCGCCTGAGATGACCACTGCACCTTACCCCTTTTCGGCTCGTCACATCGGGCCCGGCGCGGCGGATACCCGCGCCATGCTCGCCGCAATCGGCGTGCCTTCGGTGGAAACGCTGATTTCGCAAGCCGTTCCGAAGTCGATCCGGCTCGACCGGCCGCTGGCGCTGCCGGCACCTGCGAGCGAACATGAAGCACTAGCCGAGCTCGGCGAGAAGATGGGCCGCAACAAGGTGCTGAAGAGCTTCATTGGTGCAGGCTATCACGGCGTCAATGTGCCCCCGGTCATCCAGCGCAACCTGTTCGAGAACCCGGCCTGGTACACTGCCTATACGCCTTACCAGGCCGAGATCAGCCAGGGCCGCCTGGAATTGCTGTTCCATTTCCAGACGCTGGTCGCCGAACTGACCGGCCTGCCCGTTGCCTCCGCCTCGCTGCTCGACGAAGCAACCGCGGTCGCCGAAGCTGTCGGCATCGCACTGCGCCATCATCGTGACAAGCGCAGCCGCGTCGCCCTTGCCGGGGCTGCGCATCCGCAGGTCCTCGACGTCGTGCGCACCCGCGCCGAGCCGCTCGGCACCGAGATCGACGGCGAGACCATCGACGACAACACCGCGGCGCTGATCGTTTCCTGGCCCGACACCAACGGTGTCTATGGCGACCACAAGGCGGCGATCGAAAAGGCCAAGGCAGTCGGCGCGATCGTCATCTTCGTCTCCGACCCGCTTAGCCTGACGGTCACCGACACGCCTGCCAGCCTCGGCGCCGACATCGCCACCGGCTCGATGCAGCGTTTTGGCGTGCCGATGGGCTTTGGCGGTCCGCACGCGGCCTATTGTGCCGTATCCGACAAGCTGACCCGTCTGATGCCGGGCCGCCTCGTTGGCCAGTCCGTCGACAGCAAGGGCCGTCCCGGCTACCGCCTCGCACTGCAGACGCGCGAGCAGCACATCCGCCGCGACAAGGCGACGTCGAACATCTGCACCGCCCAGGCGTTGCTTGCCAACATGGCCGCGTCCTTCGCCATCTGGCATGGCCCATCGGGGCTGCAGGCGATTGCCGAACGTATCCATGGCCTGACGAGCCGTCTCGCCGAGGGCCTGAAGGACGCCGGTCTGTCAGTGGTTGGCGACAAGCGTTTCGACACCGTCACCATCAACGCCAAGGGCAAGGCTGAAACCTTTGCCACCGAGGCCGAGAAGACCGGTCGCCTGCTGCGTGTCATCGACGCCGACCATGTTTCGGTTGCGTTCGACGAGACCTCGACGGTTGCCGACCTCGAAGCGATCGCCGCCCTGTTCGGCGCCAAGGTCGCAGCCGAGGCCAAGCGCTCGCTGCCAGGCAAGCCACGCGGCAAGGAGTTCCTGACCCAGCCGGTGTTCCATGAGAACCGCTCGGAAACCGACATGATGCGCTTGCTGCGCAGGCTGGCCGACAAGGATCTGGCGCTCGACCGCGCGATGATTCCGCTCGGCTCCTGCACCATGAAGCTCAATGCGGCTGCCGAGATGATGCCGGTCAGCTGGCCGTCGGTCGCCAACCTGCATCCGTTCGCGCCGACCAGCCATTCGCTCGGCTACCGCGCGATGACCGACGATCTCGAAGCATGGCTTTGCGAGATCACCGGCTTCGACGCTGTCAGCCTGCAGCCGAACGCCGGCAGCCAGGGCGAATATGCCGGCCTTCTGGCGATCCGCCGCTATCACCATTCGCGTGGCGAGACGCAGCGCAACATCTGCCTGATCCCGTCTTCGGCCCATGGCACCAACCCGGCAAGTGCCGCCATGGCCGGCATGGACGTGGTGGTCGTGCACTGCCTCGACGACGGCGACATCGATGTCACCGACCTCAAGGTCAAGGCGGAGCAGCATGCCGACAAGCTCGCGGCACTGATGTTCACCTACCCCTCGACGCATGGCGTGTTCGAGGAAGGCGCGCGCGACATCTGCGAGATCGTCCATGCGCATGGCGGTCAGGTCTATTTCGACGGTGCCAACCTGAACGCGATGGTCGCACTGTCACGGCCGGCCGACATCGGCGCCGACGTCTGCCACATGAACCTGCACAAGACCTTCTGCATTCCGCATGGCGGCGGCGGCCCCGGCATCGGCCCGATCGGCGTCAAGTCGCATCTTGCGCCGTTCCTGCCCGGCCACGTCGAAATCGGCAGCGCTCATGCGGTGTCGGCAGCTCCCTTCGGCAGCGCCTCGATCCTGCCGATCACCTGGATGTACATCCGGATGATGGGTGCCTCGGGCCTCAAGCAGGCGACGGAACAGGCGATCCTCAATGCCAACTACATCGTCAGCAAGCTTGAGGCGCACTATCCGGTGCTGTTCAAGGGCCGCAACGGGCGTGTCGCGCATGAGTGCATCCTCGACACCCGCGTGCTCAAGGAAACCGCTGGCATCTCGGTCGAAGACATCGCCAAGCGCCTCATCGACTACGGCTTCCACGCCCCGACGATGTCGTGGCCGGTTGCCGGCACGCTGATGGTCGAGCCGACCGAGTCCGAGCCCAAGCACGAGATCGACCGCTTCTGCGCGGCGATGATCGCGATCGCTGGCGAAGCGGCGAAGGTCGAAAAGGGCGAGTGGCCGAAGGATGACAATCCGCTGGTAAACGCTCCGCATACGGCGAAAGAGACGCTGGTTGGGGATTGGAAGCACCCCTACTCGCGCCTCGAAGCGGCCTATCCGGGCGGCGATCCCGACACTGTGGCAAAGTACTGGCCGCCAGTGTCGCGCATCGACAATGTCGCCGGCGACCGCAACCTGGTCTGCGCTTGCCCGCCGCTGAGCGAGTATCTCGGCGCCGCCGAGTAAGCTGCCTCGAAGTATACGAAACGGCCGGACACTTTGTCCGGCCGCTTCTTTTTGTGAGTTTCGGTCATACTGTCTTGGACGACGGCCCCGCCGAATGGAGCGCTAGGCTTAGGCGGACAGGAGTTCGGGGGCATGCGCCCCCGCAAGGCCTGACGAATTGGCTGTAGCGACGCGATTGCGGCCGGCGCGTTTGGCCTCGTAGAGTGCTGCGCGGCAGCGGCCAACACCTCCTCCAAGGTCGATCCTTGTTCCTGACCAAAGCCGATGCCGACACTGACGGTGCTGCGAAGCGGCCCGAGCCTGGTCGCAACGATCTCGGCAGCGAAATCAGCGCCGATCACACGCGGAAGCTCGTTGGCCTTGTCCTCGCCGATCCTCGACATGACGATGGCGAATTCCTCGCCGCCGAGGCGAAAGCCGTCCACGCCATTGTGTACATGCTCCCTGATCACCTCGGCAAAGCGCTGCAGCACCCTGTCGCCAACGGGATGACCAAAGACGTCGTTGGTGCGCTTGAAATGGTCCATGTCGAACATGGCTACCGCCATCGAAGGTCCAAACAGGGTGTTTCCGTACAGGGTACTCAAAGCCCGACGGTTCATCAGCCCGGTCAGTGGGTCAGTCATCGCCTCCGCCGTAAGCTTGTTGTGGGTGCGCAAATGGTGAAGTGAAATCGTCAAGGCACCGACGACCGTCATGCAGGCGACGGCGACGATCGTGTTCAACCGCTCGGCCCAGTTGTCAGGAGTCCCATCAAGCGTCCATTGCCCATTTGCAGCCGGGACCAGGGCACAAAGGGCAAACGAGACCGCACAGCTGCCCGCAAGCATCGTAACGGCGGCAAGAATGCGCCAGTCATGGGTTCTGGTGATCCAGAATGCGCCGGCGATCATGACAAGCAGAACCGCCACCGTGGAATACGCAATCACGAACCCCATGCCATCGAAACCGGCGGCCGTAACGACGGCGATCAAAAGCATCAGCGCCGTCACCGGCAATGCCACAACCTTGTAGCTGGTCTTGTCGAGATATTGGCCCGTAGAACAAAAGATCAGGAAGAAACCTGCCACAAGCGTTGCCAACACAAATTGGGCGAGCCACGGCTCTGCGGCGCGGCCATATTGCCAAAAGGCGATGACATGGGCGACGAGAAGTAGTATTCCGGCCGCCATCGTGAGAACGAAATTCGCCTGACGCGCGGTCAGCCAGATAGCAAGCATGGTTCCGCTCAGACAGGCGCCGGACAATGCCGTCGCGAGCAGAAGGGAACCGAAATCGAGCACGAGGCGCCCCCGCCATCTTGTTTAGTTGATCGGCTAGCAGTTATTAATCATT
This sequence comes from Aminobacter sp. 01T433, assembly GCF_056398585.1. Taxonomy (NCBI): domain Bacteria; kingdom Pseudomonadati; phylum Pseudomonadota; class Alphaproteobacteria; order Hyphomicrobiales; family Phyllobacteriaceae; genus Aminobacter; species Aminobacter sp. 01T433. Next base: position 161,439 of record NZ_JBFTPR010000008.1, on the reverse strand, counting down.
TTGCCGCCCAGCAACCGCCAAAGGCGAGATCATCGGTCACGGTGAACCGCCAATTTTGGATAGCGTTTACGAATGGTTGCGTTGCGCGGTCGCATCCGACAACGTGTCGCACGAACATATCAGGAACTTCTATTGCGATGCTGGCAAAACTGGCACACTTGGCAAACTGATTCGCAGCATCGGAAAAACCGTATTGAGCATGGACGATAGCAACGATCTTTTTGGCAGCCTCGACAAGCAGCCTCCCCGCCCCGTTTCCCGCCCGGCGGATCCGTTGGTGCAGGCTGCAGCAGCAGCCAAGCGCCCCGCACCGGCCGCCAAGGATGGCAGCGAAGGTTATGACGCCAGCCACATCGAGGTTCTGGAAGGGCTGGAGCCGGTGCGCCGCCGTCCAGGCATGTATATCGGTGGCACTGACGAAAAGGCGCTGCACCACCTCTTCGCCGAAGTCATCGACAATTCGATGGACGAGGCCGTCGCGGGCCATGCGACTTTCATCGAGGTCGATCTCGATGCCGAAGGCTTCTTGACCGTCACCGACAACGGCCGCGGCATGCCTGTCGACCCACATCCGAAATTCAAGGACAAGTCGGCGCTCGAAGTCATCATGACGATGCTGCACGCCGGTGGCAAATTCGATTCCAAGGTCTACGAAACGTCAGGCGGCCTGCATGGCGTCGGCGTGTCGGTGGTCAACGCCTTGTCCGACCAGCTTGAAGTCGAGGTCGCGCGCGGCCGCCAGCTCTATCGCCAGCGCTTCTCGCGCGGCGTGCCGCAAGGCGGGCTGGAGAACCTCGGCGACGTGCACAACCGGCGCGGCACAAAGGTGCGGTTTCACCCGGATCCTGATATTTTCAAGGGGGCGCATTTCGAACCGGCCCGCGTCTACAAGATGGCGCGCTCCAAGGCCTATCTATTCGGCGGCGTCGAAATCCGCTGGAGCTGCGATCCTGCGCTACTGAAGGAAAAGGACGAGACGCCGGCCAAGGCGGTGTTCCACTTCCCCGGTGGTCTCAGCGACTATCTCAAGGCCTCGCTCGGCGACGAGATGCAGGTCACCCGCGAGATTTTCTCGGGCAAGACCGAGAAGCAGGGCGGCCACGGCGCGATGGAATGGGCCGTCACCTGGTATGGCGGCGACGGCTTCATCAACTCCTATTGCAACACCATTCCGACCGGCGACGGCGGCACCCACGAAATGGGTTTCCGCAACGTGCTGACGCGTGGCCTGCGCGCCTATGCCGACCTCGTCGGCAACAAGCGCGCCTCGATCATGACCAGCGAAGACGTGATGATCTCGGCAGCTGGCATGCTGTCGGTGTTCATCCGCGAACCAGAATTCGTCGGCCAGACCAAGGACAAGCTGGCGACCGTCGAAGCCATGCGGCTTGTCGAGACCGCGATCCGCGATCCGTTCGATCACTGGCTTGCCGACAATCCGCAGGAAGCTTCCAAGCTGCTCGACTGGGTCATCGCGCGCGCCGACGAGCGCGTGCGCCGACGCCAGGAAAAGGAAGTTTCGCGCAAGAGCGCCGTGCGCAAGCTGCGCCTGCCCGGCAAGCTCGCCGACTGCACGCAGAATGCCGCCGCCGGTGCCGAGCTGTTCATCGTCGAGGGCGACTCGGCAGGTGGCTCGGCCAAGCAGGCGCGCGACCGCAAGATGCAGGCGATCCTGCCGTTGCGCGGCAAGATTCTCAACGTCGCCAGTGCTGGCCACGACAAGCTTACCGCCAACCAGCAGATCGCCGACCTGATCCAGGCGCTTGGCTGCGGCACACGCTCGAAATACCGCGACGAAGACCTTCGCTACGACCGCGTCATCATCATGACCGACGCCGACGTCGACGGTGCCCACATCGCTTCGCTGTTGATCACCTTCTTCTACCAGGAGATGCCCCAGCTGATCCGCGACGGCCATCTCTACATGGCGGTGCCGCCTCTCTACAGCCTGCGCCAGGGTGGCAAGGTCGGCTACGCGCGCGACGACGCCCACAAGGAAGAGCTCTTGCGCACCGAGTTCAACGGGCGCGGCAAGGTCGAGATCGGCCGCTTCAAGGGCCTTGGCGAGATGATGGCGAGCCAGCTCAAGGAAACGACGATGGACCCCAAGAAGCGCACGCTTCTGCGGGTCGACGTACTTGATGCAGAAGACGCCACCAAGTCGGCTGTCGATGCGCTGATGGGCACCAAGCCGGAAGCCCGCTTCCGCTTCATCCAGGACCGCGCCGAATTCGCGCAGACAGAAGTGCTGGATATCTGAGCGGCACCGGCTGCTCAGGCAGCCGCTATCGCCAGTGCATGGCCACGCGCGTTTTCGCGCAGTGCTTCGAGATGGATCGATTTCACCAATCCGGCCAGTTCGCCATGAGCCGACTGGCCGCCCAATTCCTTGAGCATCAACCAGCTGACTTCCTGGGCGCCGGCAATGCGGCGGCCATTGGCAACCTCGCGCCAGACCTTCAGCGCCCGCAGGATGATCGCATGTGTCGCCTCAGTCAGGCCAGCGGAGCGGAAAAGTGCGGTCAGCGCGACGTCCTGCCCTGCTGACAGCAGCGCCCTCACCCGTGGCTCGTCGCGGCCCGTCAGAACGACCATAGCGGCACCGAAGAAGTCGACCTTGCCGTGGGCAAGGATGCGGATGATGAAGCTCGCGGTCAGGTCGCCGCGCAAACGCAGATGTTCGACCAGCGCCATGTGCTCATCGGTGCGGGTGCCTTCGATGAGCGTCAGCGAAGCCTTGACGCAGGCGTCGCGTGTCACTTTTTCGGCGCGCGCAGCGCCCATCAAGGCCATGACGAAGGGCGAGGCCCTCAAGGCTTCGCCGAGCTTGACCAGAAGCAGGTGCCGGCAATCGGACGGCAGGCGCGGATCGGCGACCAGTGCCTCGCGTACCCGCGCATTATGGCCAAAACGTTCTGCGATCCGCCGGAAGCTCAGCGAGGCGATGTTGGCGCCATAATTTTGCAGCAGGACGACGCAAGCGTCAGCCTCGCCGACCTCGGCGATGGCCGCTGCAAGCGACATCGAAACAACGGCCCGGTCCGCGACAAGCTTTTGGATGGAGGTTGAGCCCGAAGCCACCCGGTCGATCAGATCGGCATCGGTCAGCAACGGCGAACGCGCAATGACCATGGCCGCGACGTCGGGCTGATCCGAGGCAAGCGCTGATATGATCTGAAGCGGCGCGTGCATGCTCATCGACAGCGCCTCGGCCAGCGCCTGGCGCACCTTCGACGACGGATCGTCGAGCAGCAACGTCAAGGCAGCTTCGGCGGCACAGCGGTCTTCGAAAGGCATCTCGCGGTTAACATAGGCGCTCGCCAAAGCTGCCGCGGCAGCGGCCCGTTCGCTCACCTTGGCCGTGTCGATCCATCGCAGAAAATGCGAGACAACCATTCGCTTTTTTCGCCCCCGGCAACCCATGCCAATCCCCAGAATCGACCCTAGGAAGAAAAGGTTTACGAACGGTTCACCATATCCGTTAACCCGCTTGCCGCTTGCGGTGGCAGCGCCTATCAAGCCCTGACAACTGGAGGAAATGCCGATGGCCGGACTATATCTCGAAGAATTCGTGGTTGGTCAGGTGATCCGGCATCAACTCACCAAGACCGTCACCGAGAGCGACAACATGATGTTCTCGACAATGACGCTGAATGCCCAGCCGCTGCACATAGATTTCGACTTCGCCGCCAAGAGCGAGTGGGGCAAGCCGCTGGTCAATTCGCTGTTCACGCTCGGCCTGATGATCGGCATTTCGGTGCACGACACGACGCTCGGCACGACGATCGGCAATCTCGGCATGACCGAAACCACCTTCCCGCATCCGGTCTTTCATGGCGACACCATCCGCGTCGAAACCGAGATCCTGTCGGTGCGCGAATCGAAATCGAAATCAGACCGCGGCATCGTCGAGTTCCTGCATCGCGCCTATAATCAGGATGGTGCGCTGGTCGCCAAATGCCAGCGCCAGGCCATGATGAAGAAGAAGGCAGCCTGAAGCGATGCGCTCCCTGCTGTTTGTTCCTGGCGATTCGGAAAAGAAGCTTGAGCGCGGGTTTTCGTCCGGCGCCGACGTGGTCATCGTCGACCTTGAGGATTCGGTTTCATCCGACAACAAGGCGCATGCGCGCGCCGTTGCTGCCGAATTCATCGCGAGCCAGCGCAGCGAAACGCGTGCTGCGATCTATGTTCGCATCAACGACCTTGCGACAGGACTTTCCGACGACGACCTCAAGGCGATCGTGCCGGTCGCGCCCGATGGCATCATGTTGCCCAAGTCGAACTCAGGCGCCGACGTCCAGCACCTCTCCGCCAAGCTGCGTGTGCACGAGGCCGAAAACGGCCTGCCGGACGGTGCGATCCGCATCATTCCGATCATCACGGAAACGGCCGCCGGCGTTCTGGCAACAGGGAGTTATGCTGGCGCAAGCGCCCGGGTGGCTGGCCTGACCTGGGGTGCCGAAGACCTGTCAGCTGCCATCGGCGCACGCACCACGCGCGACAGCGGTGGCCGCTACACCGACGTATTCAGACTGGCACGGGCAATGACTGTGCTGGGTGCAGCTGCGGCTGATGTCGCAGCGATCGACACCGTCTTTGTAAATTTCCGAGACGCCAAAGGTCTGCGTGATGAATGCCTGGACGCCGAGCGCGATGGTTTTACCGCCAAGATGGCGATCCATCCTGCTCAGGTCGCCGTCATCAACGAAGCCTTCACGCCGTCAGCTGAAGCCGTCGAACACGCAAACGCCGTGGTCGCGGCCTTTCGGGCGGCCGGTAATCCCGGCGTCGTTGGCATTGATGGCCAGATGTATGACCGCCCACATCTGCGCCGCGCCGAGCGCCTTTTGGCACGCGCAAGAGCGGCTGGTATCTAATCTTCCCAGCGCGGGCGGCGCATCGAAAACACCGCGTCAACGGTCGAATAGTCCATGTAGCCGAGGCGCGCGACATTGCCGGCCTTGACCGTGTCGAACAGCCCATCGGTCAGGAACGCCTCGTCGATATGGACACCGACGACCTCGCCAATGACCACGAAAACGCCGGCGTCATTGCCATCCAGTCCCTTTGGCCGAAAGATCTCGGTGACCTTGCATTCGAGTGCGGCGGGTGCCTCGGCAACGCGCGGCGGCGCGACCAGTAGCGATGGTGCGGGCGTCAAGCCGGCATATCCGAATTCGCTGACGCCACGCGGCGCATTGACCGCACTTCGGTTCATCTTCTCGGCCAGATCGCGGCCAACGAGATTGGCAACGAATTCCTTTGTCTCGGCCGCGAAGGTGGCGCTGTCTTTTGGTCCTTCCGACGAAAACCAGACCAGATGCGGATTGCTGGAGAACGCGTTGAAGAACGAATAGGGCGCGAGGTTGAGCGCCCCGTCCTTGCCGAGCGTCGAGATCCAGCCGATCGGCCTCGGCGAGACGATCGCCTTGAACGGGTCATGCGGCAGGCCGTGGCCTTTCGACGGCTCGTAGAACAATTGCCTATCCTTCCCAAGGACCCGCATAGTCGGAATAGAGCCCGGCTACATCAGGACGCGGCCGCTCGGGCGCTGGGCCATCATAGCTGCCAATATGGATGAAGCCTACGACGCGCTCGTGCGGAGCTAGGCCCAGCAGCGCACGCCCTTCCTCGTTGTCGGAGTACCAGTTGGTGATCCAGTTCGCGCCATAGCCCAGCGCATTGGCGGCGATGACGAGGTTCATGGCGGCGGCACCGCCCGACAGGAACATCTCCCATTGCGGGATCTTGGCATGCGGCTTGGGGCTCGACACGACGCCGATGACCAGCGGTGCGCGCGAGAAACGGGCAAGCTCCTGGTTACGGCGGCCTTCGGCAAGCGGACCTTCGCGGCGTTCGGCAAGCTCGGCCAGCTTCTTGCCAACCTCGATGCGCGCGTCGCCGCGATAGATGATGAAACGCCAAGGCTCCAGGCGACCATGATCGGGCACGCGGGTTGCGGCACGCAACATGGTCTCGATCTCGGTGTCCGAAGGTGCTGGCGCGCGCAGCTCAGGAATGGGGGCGGAGTTGCGGGTCAGCAAAAAATCGATGATCGGCGATGGCACGGCGCAGGCGCTCCTTGGGTTTTGGGCTGAAGCGCCGGCCCGAATAGGCGGCTGCTCTGGCAGCGGCGCATTGCGGTTGAGAATCCATCGCGCCGGAATAGCCTTGAAATTGCCACCGCCTTGCGCTTCAAACAAGGCATGTCCAGGGGATACTTCCGACTTTTCGTGCCGATTCTGGGTGCCGCACTGTTTACGGTGCAGCCTTCGGCTGGTTTCGCGCAGGACGGCGCGACCGCGCTCGAAGGATTGAGCCTGCCTGGCATATCGGGTTTTGCCTCGCCACGCGGCGACGAACCGCTGGCAACAAGCACACTCGGCGAAATTACGCTCACCGCGCAAATGACCGACAAAGGCAAGGACATCAGTCGCGGCCTGGTCTGGCGCGTGTTCCGCCCTGAGGCAGGCCCGGACGGCAAGCTGCCGCTGGTCGCTTCGGCCCAAGGCGGCACCAGCATGTTCCAGCTGCCGCCCGGCAGCTATCTCGTGCACGCCTCCTACGGCCGTGCGGGTGCCACCAAGCGCATCACCGTCGGCAAGCAAGGCAAGCGCGAAAGCCTGGTGCTCGACGCAGGAGGCCTCAAACTCGACGCGGTGCTGTCCGGCGGCGTGCGCATCCCACCGGCAAAACTGAAATTCTCAATCTACGAAGCCGACCCAGGCAGCGACGGCGAACGCGCGCTCATCATTCCCAACGTGGCGCCCAACTCGGTGGTTCGCCTCAACTCCGGCACCTACCACGTCGTTTCGACCTATGGCAGCGTCAACGCCGTCATCCGCTCCGACATCCGCGTCGAGGCAGGCAAACTCACTGAAGCAACGGTCGAACACCGCGCCGCCGATGTCACCTTCAAGCTGGTGCGCGAGGCCGGTGGCGAAGCCATCGCCGACACATCATGGTCGGTCCTGACGGAATCCGGCGACCCGCTGCGCGAAGCGGTCGGCGCCTTTGCCTCGATGGTGCTTTCGGAAGGCGACTACACGATCATCGCCAAGAACCGCGACCGCATCTACCAACGCGATTTCACCGTTGTTGCCGGCAGCAATCAGGATGTGGAAGTGGTCGCCTCGGAAGATGCCGCGATCGACCCCAACGAAGGCGCCGATTGATCTGGCCCGCGCGGGTTATTTCCAGCAGACAAAAAAGGGCGGCATCACTGCCGCCCTTTCTGCATCTCGTAGCTACTCAGCCTATGCGCGGCGGCGATCCGGTGCCGTCGCTTCATCGCGAAGCGATGCAACCGCCTCGTCAAGCGTCATCGAAACCTGATCGCGCGAGCCGAGACGGCGCACATTGACCGTTGCCTCTTCCGCCTCGCGCTTGCCGCAGACGAGAATGACCGGCACCTTGGCCAGCGAATGCTCGCGGACCTTGTAGTTGATCTTCTCATTGCGCAGATCGGCTTCGGCCGAAAGGCCGGCAGCCTTGAGCTTGGCCACCACAGAGCGGACATAATCGTCGGCGTCAGACGTGATCGTCGTCACCACCACCTGCTGCGGCGCAAACCATAGCGGGAAGTGGCCCGAATAGTTCTCGATCAGGATGCCGAGGAACCGTTCCATCGAACCGCAGATGGCGCGGTGGATCATGACAGGCTGCTTCTTCTCCGAATCCGAGCCGATATAGAACGCGCCGAAACGCTCTGGCAGATTGAAGTCGACCTGGGTTGTGCCGCACTGCCATTCGCGGCCGATGGCATCACGCAGCACATATTCGAACTTGGGACCGTAGAAAGCGCCCTCGCCCGGATTGATCGACGTCTTGATGCGATTGCCCGACTGCGCCTCGATGGTCTTGAGCACGTTGCCCATGATCTCTTCGGCGTGGTCCCATGCCTCGTCGGAGCCGACACGCTTGTCGGGCCGGGTCGACAGCTTGACCGAAATCTCGTCGAAGCCGAAGTCGGCATAGGTCGACAGGATCAGGTCGTTGATGCGCAGGCATTCTGCGGCTAGCTGCTCTTCGGTGCAGAAAATATGCGCGTCGTCCTGCGTGAAGCCGCGCACGCGCATCAGCCCGTGCAATGCGCCCGAAGGCTCATAGCGGTGCACATTGCCGAATTCGGCAAGTTTCACCGGCAGATCGCGATAGGACTTCAGCCCGTGCTTGAAGATCTGGACGTGGCCCGGGCAGTTCATCGGCTTGAGCGCGAAGACGCGTTCGTCGTCCGTATCGTCGCCGGCAACCGTCACCTTGAACATGGCATCGCGATACCAGCCCCAGTGACCCGAGGTCTCCCACAGCGACTTGTCGAGCACCTGCGGCGCGTTGACTTCCTGGTAGCCCTGCTGGTCGAGGCGGCGGCGCATGTAGCTGACGAGGTTCTGGAACATCTTCCAGCCCTTGGCGTGCCAGAAGACGACGCCCGGCCCCTCTTCCTGGAAATGGAACAGGTCCATCTCGCGGCCAAGGCGGCGATGGTCGCGCTTTTCGGCTTCTTCCAGCATGTGCAGATACTGGTCGAGCTGCGCCTGGTCGGCCCAGGCCGTACCGTAGATGCGGGTCAGCATCGGATTGTTGGAATCGCCGCGCCAATAGGCACCGGCAACCTTCATCAGCTTGAAGGCGCTGCCGATCTGGCCGGTCGAAGCCATGTGCGGGCCACGGCACAAGTCGAACCACTCGCCCTGCGCATAGATCTTGAGATCCTGGTCCTCGGGGATCGCATCGATCAGCTCGAGCTTGTAGGCCTCGCCCTTGTCGCGGAACACCTGCTTGGCCTTGTCACGCGACCAGACCTGCTTGGTGAACAGCTTGTTGCGGCCGATGATCTCGCGCATCTTCTTTTCGATCGCCGGGAAATCCTCGGGCGTAAAAGGCTCGTTGCGCGCGAAGTCGTAATAAAAGCCGTTGTCGATGACAGGACCGATGGTCACCTGGGTACCCGGCCACAGCTCTTGCACGGCTTCCGCCAGCACGTGAGCGGTATCGTGACGGATCAGCTCCAGAGCGCGCGGATCGTCGCGCGTGAGGATCTCGACCTTGCCCGACTTGCCGAGCGGGTCGGACAGATCGCGCACAGTGCCGTCGACGGCATAGGCGACCGCCTTCTTGGCAAGCGACTTCGAGATCGACTCGGCCAGGCCAGCACCGGTCAGCGCCGCGTCATATTCGCGGACGGAGCCATCTGGAAATGTCAGGGAAACGGAATTCGACAAAGTTCTTCTCCTATCCAGTCCCGCAAACGAGCGCGGGTGGTTAAAAACCGGATGCGTCCGGCAGCGAGAGGTCTTTTATGATCAGATCGCGCCGCCGTAAAGTCAGACGGCTACGCGATCTGACATTCGCTGCGGCGTGGATTTAGGTCGTTGTCCGGTGTCAGTTCTTCACCAGCGTCGGCAGCTGCTGCAGAAAATCGTCGCGTGCCTGAAGGCCCATGCGGGTCTTGGCCCGCTCGTTGCTGACCACCAGACGTACGAACACCAGTTTGCGGCCGTCCCGCTCGGCCCAGCCGATGAACCAGCCGAACGGCCGGTTCGCATCCACCTTGCCGGCCCTGTTGTTGAGCCAGCCGCTGCCGGTCTTGCCCTGCACGCGCCAGTCGCCGGCCTGGAATGCCGGCAGGATGGCATTGGTCATGTCGTAGGCCTTGGCCGACACCGGCAATTTGCGGCCAACGATGTCGCGCAGCAAACCGATCTGCTCAACCGGCGAAATCTTCAGCGACGAGCTCAACCAGGCATGGGTAAGGCCATCCTGCTTGCCGGCATTGCCTGAGATGTCCTTGTTGCCATAGCCGAATTTGTCGATGTAGGCGGCGAAACGCTTGTCGCCCAGGTGCCGGGTGATCTCCTGTGAGAACCAGACGACCGAATCCCTTTCCCAGATCGTCGGATCGACGGTCCTCTGGTCACGCTGCACCGCCTTGAACTCAGGCTTGTAGTCCCAGCTCGGCGTATGCGCATCGACAAGAACGCCCGAATCGTAGCCGACAAGCGCAAGCGGCAGCTTGAAGGTCGAGGCAGGGCTGACCCGCTGGTCGCAGATACCGCGCTGGTAGACCGTTTCGCCACTTGTGGCATCGACGATCAGATTGCATTCGAAGGCCTGGTTTGGCGTGGCCGACTTTGCCGAGGCAGGCATCGATGCCGCCAGCGACGCCGCGATGAACCCTATTGCAGCGAAGAACGGGAGGCGGAGATCGGCGTGACGCACGTGGAATTCCCTCTGGCGATTGGTGCAGAGGTCCTAGACCGTCGCCTTGTCTCGAATATGACTAAACTTGGATCGACTGACTTTGCCCTAACAAATCGTAAAGCAGTCAACCAACGAGCCGCAAACGCGCCGCCATCAGGGATGCATTTCGGGCGGCTTCTTGCTGATGAACCAGTAGCGCCAGGGCGTGAACCAGGCGTAGCGCCGGTCAAGCTTTTCCGGCACGCGGTCGATGCCGTGGGTGCCCCACGGGCCGCAGCGGACGACACGAAAGAGCCCCATCCAGCCGCCGGCCCACAGGCCGTGGCGAGCGATCGCCTCGTGGGCGTATTCCGAACAGGTCGGCATGTGCCGGCATGAATTTCCGATGAAACCCGAAAGCGTGAGCTGATACAGCCGCACCAAGGACGTGCCGAGCACACGGCCCGGCGTCTTGCGCCATGGCCCGGCCCAATTGCGGCCGCGCACGGCGATGCTGCGTGTGTGGTCGTGACCGTGGTCCATCGTCTCCGCCGATCGGAATTTCTTCATCATAGATGTCAATTCCGACATGCATACGCAATGTTCGGCCTCTAGGACCACGGCGCTGCGGCGCCATGTCACGCAAGCCAGCCAAGCTTCGCCCAGCGGTGGGGGCACCGCCGTTGCGGGGTGGCTAGCTGTTTCCGCTCGGCGCCGCAGCGCTTTGTGCTACGGGCGGAATAGTCGACCTGAAACGTCGCGATGCGGAACATCTCGGCGTAAGCGTTGAAGAGCGTTGGCATGGTCTGCCTCCTTGGATGGGAGGATTAGACCGCCTCTAGCCGACTGCTTCAAACGAGTATAACGTCCGCCTTGGATAACTTGAGATTATGCGAATGCACCGCGGACGGCTGCCGCTGACGGCATTGAGAAGTTTCGAGGCGGCCGGACGGAACCTGAGCTTCAGCCGTGCGGCCGAAGAGCTTTTTGTCACCCAGGCCGCCATCAGCCGCCAGATACGCGAGCTGGAAACCTTTCTGCGTCTGCCGCTGTTCGTTCGTTATCACCGCCGCGTCGAACTGACCGAACCAGGCCAGAAGCTGTTGCAGCAGCTGATCAAAAGCTTCGACGATATCGATCAGCGCCTGTCGGAATTGGCGGGCGCACGTACGCAATCGGTGGCCGGCGTCAGCGTCGAGCCTTCGCTGGCCGCCAGTTGGCTGGTGCCGCGCCTCAACCGGTTCCGAGAATTGCGGCCAGACATCGATGTCGTGCTCGATGTCGACCCGCGCCTGATCGACTTCCGCAGCGACCAGGCCGAGCTCGCCTTGCGCTTCAGCGCGCACAATACGTCGTGGCCGCGCAGTGAAGCGGAACTGTTGGGGCCGGTCGTCGACTCGCCCGTACTCTCGCCCGCCCTGCTCGCATCCGGCCCGGCTTTGGAAAGCCCTGGCGATCTGCGTCGCTATACACTGCTGCATGAAGAAAACCGCCAGGGATGGGCACGCTGGTTCGAGGCCGCAGGCGCCAGCGAAGCCCCTGTATCCGAGCGTGGGCCGCTGCTGGCAGACGCCGCTCTATCGAAACAGGCAGCAATGCTCGGCCACGGCGTAGCCCTTGGCGATCTGTTGCTGGTACGCGAGGAGCTTGCTGCGGGAACGCTGGTCAAGCCGTTCGAGACCAACGTGGTGTGCGGCGGCTACTGGCTGGTGGCAAAAAGCCTGAGCAAACTATCGGAGCCTGCACAAGCATTCGCCGATTGGATCAGGGCTGAGTTCGCCGAAAGTCTGCGCAATCTTGAAGATTGCTAAGCGGCAGCCTGCTTGCGCTCGATCTGGCCGATGGCATCAACGACAGCGTCGAAAGTCAGCATGGTCGACGCGTGGCGCGCCTTGTAGTCGCGTACCGGCTCCAGATATTTCAGGTCGGCGAAGCGTCCCTCGGGCGGCGTGCCACCCTCCTTGAGCATGCGCAGCATGGTGTCCCTCACCGCACGTAGTTCATCAGCGCTCGCGCCAACCACATGTTCGGCCATGATCGACGACGATGCCTGGCCCAGCGCGCAGGCCTTGACCACATGGCCGAAGTCGGTGACCACGCCGTCTTCCATCTTGAGATCGATGGTGACAGTCGACCCGCAAAGCTTGGAATGGGCAGTAGCGGTGGCATCAGGATTTTCGAGATGCCCGAGCCGGCCGATATTGCCGGCGAAACCGAGAATTTTCGTGTTGTAGATGTCGTCGATCAACTTTTTTCACTCTGAGTGCGTGTGGTGAACAACTCTTGTCGCTGACGCATCTTTCAATCGTCGTCTTCACCCATATATAATGGTTGCGCTCACCTCTCGACAAGGCTGCAGAAACAGCATCGGGAGGAAGGGCATGATGAGCAGCTTTGGGTACGGCACTATTCCGGTGGTTCCTAAAGTGGCTGTGTCCGTTCAACTCGTCCCTGCTTTGACAGGGACTACTGGAGACGCCTGAGATGGATGCCGTTGCCAAGAAGCTGATGCCGCAATCAGCCTATATGGATATGCCTGCAACCGACCGCCCGAGCGAGGCGGAGGTTGAAGCCGCCGTCAAAGTGCTCTTGCGCTGGACCGGCGACAATCCCGAACGTGAAGGCCTTATCGACACGCCCAAGCGCGTGACCAAGGCGTTCCGCGAGATGTTCAACGGCTATGACATGTGCCCAGCCGATGAGCTTGGCCGCACCTTCGAGGAAGTGGCTGGCTATGACGACCTCGTCATCGTCCGCGACATCAAGTTCCATTCGCATTGCGAGCACCATATGGTGCCAATCATCGGCAAGGCGCATGTCGGCTACCTGCCGGATGGCAAGGTTGTCGGCCTGTCCAAGATCGCCCGCGTCGTCGACATCTTCGCCCACCGCCTGCAGACGCAGGAAGCGATGACGGCACAGATTGCCGGTGTCATCCAGGACGTGCTAAATCCGCGCGGCGTCGCCGTGATGATCGAGGCCGAGCATATGTGCATGGCCATGCGCGGCATCCGCAAGCAGGGTTCGACAACCCTGACCTCCACCTTCACCGGCGTTTTCCGGGATACTCCCGAAGAACAGGTCCGGTTCGTGACCATGGTGCGAGCCGGCGGCGGGATCTGATCCCTCATCGCCGGTGCCCTCGACTTAGGACCCGGCGATGACCCTGCAGTTTCCCCAAGCTTCCAACGACAAAAGCCTGCTCGAAGAGGGCATGGCGTTCACGCCCCGCTTTGACTCCAACGGCCTTGTCACCGCTGTCGTCACCGACGTTGCCGATGGTACGCTGCTGATGGTCGCGCACATGAATGCCGAGGCGCTTGCGCTGACCATCGAGACCGGCATTGCCCACTACTGGTCGCGCTCGCGTGGCTCGTTGTGGAAGAAGGGCGAGACATCGGGCAATTTTCAACACGTCGCTGAGATCCGCACCGACTGCGACCAGGACGCGGTCTGGCTGCGCGTAAAAGTTACCGGCCACGATGCAACCTGTCATACCGGCAGGCGTTCCTGCTTTTATCGGACGGTGGGGCTAAAGGACGGCGTCGCGACCCTCAGCGCAGACGGCAGCCTTCCTCTGTTTGACGCAGATGAAATCTACCGCAAAGAATTGTGAACCCTGCTGACGCCGCTGCGACACTAAGATTCACGATTTCGATACGGCCTGGATGTAGTCTAGGTGGTGTGCATGCTCCGAAAGTTGGACTCGATTTTCGGTACGGATCGTGCGCCGATTCAAGGTGTCGCAGCGTCGCTAGCGCGTCCAAACGGGTGCGCGGCGCTGCAGGGAGATTGTGATGCTCGAATGGGCGTCCTTCCACACGCGCCAGAACGTCCGGGAAGCCAACGGCTTTTCCTCGGGCGGCAGTTCTGACGGCCCAGCAACCCCAAAAGAAACCGGCATTTCGCTAGCTCTTGGCGGCGGTGCCGCGCGCGGATGGGCCCATATCGGCGTGCTACGCGCACTGGATGAAGCCGGCATTCGCATCAACATGATCGCCGGCACCTCGATCGGCGCACTCGTCGGCGGCTGTTATCTCGCTGGCAGGCTAGATGAGCTTGAGGAATTCGCCCGCAGCCTGACCAAGCGCCGCCTATTCGGCCTGTTCGACCTGAAGCTCGGCGGGAATGGTCTCTTCGGCGGCATGAAACTCGACGCCCGCATGCAGCAGCACATGGGCAGCGTGACTTTCGAGGACCTGCCCAAGCCGTTTATCTGCGTTGCGACCGAAATCCGCACCGGCCATGAGATCTGGCTGTCGAGCGGCTCGCTGATCAAGGCCATGCGCGCTTCCTATGCGCTGCCCGGTGTTTTTGAACCGGTCACCTGCAACGGCCGCGTTCTGGTCGACGGGGCTTTGGTCAATCCGGTCCCGGTCTCGGTCTGCCGCGCCAACGAACAGCCGCTGGTGGTAGCAGTCAACCTTCACTACGACCTGTTTGGCCGTGCCGCCGTCATCAAGCACAGTGCTGGCGAACTGGTGGTCGAGCGCCCGGCAAGGCCCGGGGAAACTCCCGGCTACAGCGAGCGTGAGGCACGGCTTGGCATTACTGGGGTGATGGTCGAGGCGTTCAACATCATCCAGGATCGCATTTCGCGCGCACGTCTCGCCGGCGATCCGCCTGATCTTTCGATCCAACCCAAGCTCGGCCTCATCGGGCTTTCGGAATTCCATCGGGCCGACGAAGCCATCCGCCTCGGCTATGAGGCGACCAAGGCGCAGATGGAAGAGATCCTGCGGCTACAGGCAGTGTTGGGTTAGAGCATGATCCCGAAAAGTGGGCACCGGTTTTCGGAAGAGATCATGCTCAAAACAAGAAGTTAGAGCCCATCCCGATTCCATCGGGATGGAACAGGCTCTAGGGCCCGGCAAGTGCCGCGTCGATGATCCGGAATTGGGCCGTGCGGCTGCCATTCCAGTGATTGACCGAAATCGACCCGGCGACATGAACCGTGCGGTCACGGTTCCTGA
Organism: Aminobacter sp. 01T433; assembly: GCF_056398585.1. NCBI lineage: Bacteria > Pseudomonadati > Pseudomonadota > Alphaproteobacteria > Hyphomicrobiales > Phyllobacteriaceae > Aminobacter > Aminobacter sp. 01T433. The sequence continues at coordinate 146,284 of NZ_JBFTPR010000008.1, read as the reverse complement.
ACAGGAAGTCGCCTATTGGCGTTTCCGCGGCCCGGAACGCGATACCCTGCAGCCGACCGCCACTCTCTGAACGCAGGTCGACCCGGATATGCGCTGTACCGACAAGCCGGACGTCGGCAATGCGGTGTCGCGGCAAGACGAAAACAGGCGCCACATGCCCTGCCCCGAACGGCCCCGCCTTTTCCAGCGCATCGACAAGATTCAAGGTGGCGCCCTCGGCGGCCAGGGCGCCATCGATCTTGAGGCTTTCTTCGTCCTGAAGGCGAAACACATCCGCAGCCGCACGCTGCTCAAAAAAGGCGCGCAGTTCGCCGAGCTTGGCGCGCTCGACGGTGATACCGGCGGCCATGGCGTGGCCACCGCCCTTGACCAGCAAGCCAGCCTCGACCGCCTCACGCACCAACCGGCCGAGATCGAATCCTGACACCGAACGGCCAGAACCAGTGCCGATGCCATTTCCGTTGAAGGCAATGGCAAAGGCAGGACGGCGGGCATGATCCTTCAGTCGCGAGGCGAGAAGGCCGACGATACCCGGATGCCAGGTCGTGTTCGCCGTCACCAGAACGGCTGGGCCAGGCCCCGCGCCAATCTCGGCATCGGCCTCAGCGCGCGCCTCGGCCAGCATCTCGGTTTCCATCGCCTGCCGCTCCTGGTTCAGGCGATCGAGCGTTTCGGCAATCGTTCCAGCTTCGACCGGATCGTCGGTGGCAAGCAGCTTGCTGCCGAGTGCCGCATCGCCTATGCGCCCGCCGGCATTGATGCGAGGCCCAAGCAGGAACGCGAGATGGAAATTGTTGAGCGGCTCGCCAATGCGAGCAACGCGGGCAAGTGCCGTCAGGCCGACATTGTTCTGCTGGCGCATGGCCTGCAGCCCTTTGACGACAAAGGCGCGGTTGACGCCGGTCAGCGGCACCACGTCGCAAACGGTTGCCAATGCCACCAGGTCGAGCAGTGACAGCAGGTCCGGGCGCGGCGCGTTGGGCAGTTTTTCCCGCAGCACCTTGGCGGTCTGGACCAGCGTCAGGAAGGTCACGCCAGCGGCGCAGAGATGACCCTGGCCTGAAAGGTCGTCGTCGCGGTTCGGATTGACCACCGCGCGCGCATTCGGCAACGGCCCGCCAACCTGGTGGTGGTCGAGCACGACCACATCGGCGCCGGCTTCGTTGGCCGCGTCGATGGAAGCCGCACTGTTGGTACCGCAGTCGACCGTGATGATCAGGCTTGCGCCCCGGCCGATCAGCTCTCGCATCGCGTCGGGATTGGGTCCGTAACCTTCGAAAATGCGGTCGGGAATGTAGATCTCGGACTCAATGCTGAAATGCGTGAGAAAGCGCTTCATCAGCGCCGAGGACGACGCACCGTCGACGTCGTAGTCGCCGAAGATCGCCACTCTCTCCTTGCGCAGCACGGCATCGGCGATGCGCGCAGCGGCCTTGTCCATGTCGGTCAGCGAAGCCGGATCGGGGAGCAGATCGCGAATCATCGGGTCGAGAAAGCGCTCGGCATCGTCCGCCGTGACACCGCGACCGGCAAGCACGCGCGCGACGATGTCGGGCACGCCGTGCCCTTGGGCAATGGCGAGCGCCAACATGTCCTGCCGCTCCGTCAGCCGGTGCTCCCATGAAACACCGGTCGCGGAGCGACGCACACCGAGAAAGAGCCGCCTGTCAGCCGCCATATGCTATCCGCCCGTCCATTGACGTCGGACCATAGGCGACCAAGGCTGGCGCGTAATCAGAATTTTTCCAGATCCTGATGGCGCGCCTTGATCTCGCGCACCGTCTTGGACGACGAACGCAACACGATGGTGTGGGTAGTGATCGAATCGCGGCCGAACTTCACACCGGCAAGCATGTTGCCGTCAGTGACGCCTGTGGCAGCAAACAGCACGTCGCCGCGCGCCATTTCCTCGACACGATAGACCTTGTTGGGGTCGGTGATGCCCATGGTTGCAGCACGAGCGACCTTCTCGGCGCTGTCGAGCAGCAAGCGGCCCTGCATCTGGCCGCCGGTGCAACGAAGTGCCGCTGCAGCCAGCACGCCTTCGGGCGCGCCGCCGGTGCCGAGATAGATGTCGATGCCGGTCTCGTCAGGGTCGGTGGTGTGAATGACGCCGGCCACATCGCCGTCGCCGATCAGGCGGATGGCTGCACCAGTCGCACGTACTGCTTCGATCAGCTTGGCATGGCGCGGGCGATCGAGGATGCAGGCGGTGACTTCTTCGACCGGAACGCCCTTGGCCTTTGCGACGGAGGCGATGTTGTCGGCAGGCGAGGCATCGATGTCGATCACGCCTTCCGGATAGCCCGGGCCGACCGCGATCTTGTCCATGTAGACGTCTGGCGCGAACAGCAGGCTGCCCTTTTCGGCGATGGCGATGACGGCCAGCGCATTGGGCAGGTTCTTGGCGCATATGGTAGTGCCTTCGAGCGGATCGAGCGCAATGTCGACTTCCGGGCCGCCCGAGCCGACTTCCTCGCCGATATACAGCATCGGCGCTTCGTCACGCTCGCCCTCGCCGATGACGACGGTGCCATTGATCGCGAGGCGGTTCAATTCCTGGCGCATGGCATCGACCGCGACTTGGTCCGCAGCCATCTCGTCGCCACGTCCGCGCAGCCTTGCTGCGGCAACGGCAGCGCGCTCGGTAACGCGCACGAGTTCCATGGTGAGAATCCGGTCGAGGCCGGCAACAACGCTTTTCGCCATATCAGGGTCCTGAAATCGATGAATTCGGAGCGCCCGAACCGGGCTCGCCCTTATTGTCAAACCCGCATGACAACAGCAAGACCTGTAGCCCGCTTTATCGAAAGCGAAGCAATATCAATCGATTGAAACGAAACTACGGCTTGACTGCCCGGCCGGGGGCACATTTCTGCCCCACGCGTGCAGCTGCTCTTAGCCCGCCCGCTCGATGCGGATGACCTGCGGCTTGTCGGTCAGGTGGCCGTCCTTGGTAATGCCGTCGACCGCCTTGCGCACGGCTGCTTCGGTGGTCTCATGGGTAACCAGGATCACCGTTTTCTGCGCCGCGCCGTCCGAGCCGTCGGCGTGCTGGACAATCGATTCCAGCGAAATGTCGTTGTCGGCCATGCGCTTGGCGATAGCCGCGAACACACCGATACGGTCATGCACTGTCAGGCGGATGAAATAACCGCCAGCGTGGCTGCGCATCTGCGCCTTCTTGTAAGGCTTCAGTTCCTTAGCCGGGCGGCCGAACACCGGCCCATGCTGGAAGCCGGGACGGCTCTTGGCAATGTCGGCGATGTCGCCAACGACGGCCGACGCGGTGGCGTTGCCCCCGGCGCCGGGGCCGGACAGCAGCAACTCGCCCAAAATGTCGGTTTCGATAGCCACCGCATTGGTGACGCCATGAACCTGGGCGATGACCGAAGCCGTCGGCACCATGGTCGGGTGCACGCGCTGTTCGATGCCGCTTTCTGTGCGCTGGGCAACGCCGAGCAGCTTGATGCGATATCCGAGCTCGGCAGCGGCGCGGATGTCGGCCTGGGTGATGTTGGAGATGCCTTCGAGATAGATGTCGTCGGCCGCGATCTTCGAGCCAAAAGCCAGGCTGGTCAGGATCGCGAGCTTGTGAGCAGTATCGTTGCCCTCGATGTCGAAGGTCGGGTCGGCTTCGGCATAGCCCAGCCGCTGTGCGTCCTTGAGGCAAGCGTCGAAGGTCAGGCCTTCGGCTTCCATGCGCGTCAGAATGTAATTGCAGGTGCCGTTCAAGATGCCGAACACGCGATTGACGGTGTTGCCGGCCATCGCCTCGCGCATCGTCTTGATGACGGGGATGCCGCCCGCCACCGCAGCTTCGTAGTTGAGCAGAACGCCCTTCTTCTCGGCGACTTCAGCGAGTGCCACGCCATGCTTGGCAAGCAGCGCCTTGTTGGCGGTCACGACATGTCGGCCGGCATCGAGTGCGGCGCGCACGCAGGAACGCGCAGCGCCCTCGTCGCCGCCGATCAGCTCGACAAAGACATCGATGTCGGCTTTCTCGGCCAGTTCGATCGGATCTTCGAACCATTTGGCACCGCTCAGGTCGACGCCGCGGTCGCGCGAACGGTCGCGAGCGGAAACAGCGGTTACGACGATCTCGCGGCCGCACTGACGGGTGAGTTCGGCTCCCTTGTCGCGCAGCACGCGCGCCACCGAAGCACCGACCGTGCCGAGACCGGCAATTCCAACACGCAATGCTTCAGCCATGGTCGACGGCGCCTCTTGTTTCAGCAGTTCTGGATTGAGTGTGGCGCGCTCAGCGATGGGCTGCGAGCGGAACCACATTGTTGGGTTGTTTGCCGGTGGTCGTCAGGAAACGCTTGATGTTGCGCGCCGCCTGACGGATCCGGTGCTCGTTCTCGACGAGTGCCAGACGCACATAGTCGTCGCCGTGCTCGCCAAAACCAACACCCGGAGCCACCGCCACGTCGGCATGCTCGATCAACAGCTTGGAAAACTCGAGCGAACCAAGATGCTTGAACGGCTCAGGGATCGGCGCCCAGGCAAACATCGTCGCAGCCGGTGCCGGGATTTCCCAGCCAGCACGGCCAAACGAGTCGACCATCACGTCGCGGCGCTTGTGATAGACCTCGCGCACTTCTGCGATGTCGGTGCCGTCGCCATTGAGCGCTGCAGTCGCGGCCACCTGGATCGGCGTGAACGCGCCATAGTCGAGATACGACTTCACGCGCGTCAAAGCGGCGATCAGGCGCTCATTGCCGACGGCAAAGCCCATGCGCCAGCCCGGCATCGAAAACGTCTTCGACATCGAAGTGAATTCGACAGTGACGTCGATGGCGCCAGGCACCTGCAGCACCGAAGGCGGCGGATTGCCGTCGAAATAGATCTCCGAATAAGCAAGATCCGACAGGATGATGATGTCGTTCTTCTTCGCGAAGGCGACGACATCCTTGTAAAAATCGAGCGTGGCGACATGCGCCGTAGGATTCGACGGATAGTTGAGGATCAGCGCCAGCGGCTTGGGGATCGAATGGCGAACGCCGCGCTCGAGTGCCGGGATGAAGCCGTCATCCGGCTTGGCCTGGAGCGAACGGATGACGCCGCCGGACATGATGAAGCCGAAAGCGTGGATCGGATAGGTTGGATCGGGGCACAGCACCACGTCGCCGGGCGCCGTGATCGCCTGCGCCATGTTGGCGAAGCCTTCCTTAGAGCCCAGTGTCGCCACGACCTGGGTGTCGGGATCGAGCTTCACACCAAAGCGGCGGGCATAATAATTGGCCTGGGCGCGGCGCAAACCGGGGATGCCGCGCGACGACGAATAACGATGGGTGCGCGGGTCGCGAACCACTTCGCACAGCTTGTCGACGATGGCAGTCGGCGTCGGCAGGTCGGGATTGCCCATGCCAAGATCGATGATATCGGCGCCGCGCGACCGGGCGCTGGCCTTCAGCCGGTTGACCTGCTCGAAGACATAGGGCGGAAGGCGGCGGACCTTGTGAAATTCTTCCATGTCAATTCCAGGTAAACAGGGGCGCTTTGCGTGCGCGATATATACTCATTTGCAGGCAGGGTCGATAGCCTGGCACTCGCCTTCGATGGCCTTGAGCGTATCGTCGCCATGCTTTCTGGCCAGCGTGGTCATCGCCGCTGAATTGTCCGCAGCAACGCCTGCCTTGGCGCCTTGGCGCCCTTGCGCAGCGTGTAGATTGGCGAGCTTGGCCGCCTTTTGATCCTCGGTGAACTGCGGCGCCGCGGACTGCGGTGGGATATTGAGATTGGGGTATGTGCCGGTGTCCTGCGCGCCGTGAGCTCCGACAGGCACAGGATTGGTCGCCGCAGTGCTGGTGCAGCCGCTGACGGCAACAGGCAATGCCAGCACGCCGGCAAACACAACCGCCCGGGCGCAGAAAAAAATATGCCGACCAACACTATATGTCATAAAGTTTCCCCGACAGGCGCGGTAGAGCGCGTTGGACCCGGTAAGACGTCACATGATAGTATGTCAATAAAAGGCCCTTTGGGAGGACCTGCAAAGACCATGGCGAAGGTAGACGATTCGGACAAGCCGAGTGGCGATTCCCCCTCCTCCGTCGAGCAATATCTCGTCAAAGATCCCGAGCGCTTTGCGCTCAACATGGCGCGTATGATCGAGCAAGCCGGCAAGGCGGCATCCGCCTGGGCTGAACCGCGCGAAAAGGGCGAGCTCCGCGACACGGTTGCCGAGCCGATGACCGATATGGTCAAGACCTTTTCAAAACTCACCGAATACTGGCTGTCTGACCCACAACGCGCGCTCGAAGCCCAGACCAGGCTGTTTTCCGGCTATCTCGACGTGTGGAGCAAATCGGTCCAGCGCATGGGCGGCGACGAGGTCGACGACGCAGTGAAGCCCGATCGCACCGACAAGCGCTTCCTCGACCCCGAATGGGGCCGCAATGCCTTCTTCGACTTCCTCAAGCAGGCCTATCTGGTTACCGCTCGCTGGGCTGGCGATCTGGTCGAACATGCCGACGGCCTTGATGAGCATACCCGCCACAAGGCTGGCTTCTATGTGAAGCAGGTCGCCAATGCGATCTCGCCCTCCAACTTCATCCTGACCAATCCAGAACTGTTTCGCGAAACCGTCGCCAGCAATGGCGAAAACCTGGTGCGCGGCATGAAGATGTTCGCCGAGGACATCGTGGCCGGAAAGGGCGACCTCAAGCTCAGGCAAGCCGACTATTCCGGCTTCGAGATCGGCAAGAACATCGCCACCACGCCCGGCAAGGTTGTCGGGCGCAGCGATGTCGCCGAGATCATCCAATACGCACCCTCCACCGACATGGTGCTGAAACGGCCGCTGCTGATCTGCCCGCCCTGGATCAACAAGTTCTACATCCTCGACCTCAACCCGAAAAAGTCGTTCATCAACTGGGCGGTCGAACAAGGCCACTCGGTCTTCGTCATCTCGTGGATCAATCCCGACCAGCGCCACGGCCTGAAGGATTGGGAGGCCTATATCCGCGAGGGCCTGCAATATGGTCTCGACACCGTCGAGCAGGCGACCGGGGAGCGTGAGGTCAACGCGATCGGCTATTGCGTCGGCGGCACGCTGCTTGCCGCTGCCCTTGCGCTCCTGGCGCAGGAGGGCGACCACCGCATCCGCTCTGTCACTTTCTTCACCACCCAGGTCGACTTCACCTATGCCGGCGATCTCAAGGTGTTCGTCGACGAGGACCAGATCACAGCGCTCGAAGGAGCGATGAAGGACAAGGGCTATCTCGACGGCACCAAGATGGCGACCGCCTTCAACATGCTGCGCTCAGGCGACCTGATCTGGCCCTATGTCATTAACAACTACATGCGCGGCAAGGACCCGCTTCCCTTCGACCTGCTCTACTGGAATGCCGATTCGACGCGGATGGCGGCTGCCAACCACTCGTTTTACCTGCGCAACTGCTACCTCCAGAACAACTTGTCGCAAGGCAGGATGGAACTCGCCGGACGCACCGTCTCGCTCGCCGACATCACCATCCCGGTCTACAACCTCGCAGCCCGCGAAGACCACATCGCCCCGGCCCGTTCCGTCTTCTTGGGTTGTCAGTATTTTGGAGGCGATGTCGACTATGTCGTTGCCGGTTCGGGGCATATCGCGGGCGTGGTCAATCCACCTGCCGCCGGCAAGTATCAATTCTGGTCGAACGGCAAACCGACAGGAGATTTCGACGCATGGCTCCAACGCGCGGCCGAAACGCCTGGCTCATGGTGGCCGCACTGGCAGCGCTGGATCGAATCCAAGGACGATAGCCGCGTTGCGGCCCGCAAGCCTGGCGTAAGGGGCAACGTGTTAGGCGATGCCCCAGGCAGCTATGTGAGGGTCCGCGTGTAACTCGCTGTAATGCGTGGTGAGTTGACGCCCTTAACAAAGGGGGCGAAAACGTGGCGCCTATCATGATCTTGCCTTATTTGGCGCCTAGCTCGATAGTTGGGGATCATCGCCATATCATTGAGTGCCGCTTCTTGTTGGGAAGCGTGCCTGCTTAGACGTTCGATTTAATCGCCAAGCGTGATCTTTGGCCTGCAGTGCATGAGAGGGGACCGCTTTGACGTCAGGACACCTGCGATTCGCAGACCGGCGATGCGGCGTTGCGCTGACCGTACTGGTTTCGCTGCTTGCCGTGTCCTGCTCTTCGACCGGCGCACCCAATTTCGAACTTGCAAACACTGCCCTCACTGCCGATGCAACCGGCCAGGCAACGTCGCAGGGAGCCCCCGGCGCAGCGCCGACAGCTACCAAGCTTGTCATGAACGCCGACGGCGACACCGCCCTTCCCGACCAGGTCGGCTACGTTCCCCTTGTCAATCCAACGGCTACGACACCAGCTGAAACCGCGCTCGCCAGCGCTGAGCAACAGCACACACCGGTCGCCGCAGCAGAGCAGCCGAAGACGGAAGCTTCAGCTCCCCAAGCCGCGGAAGCGAAAACAGGAAAACCGCCGGTCCAGCAAGATACAGGCTTCTACCTGACAAACGGCCCTGCCCCCGAAAAGCCAGAGCTGCCGCAGAAAAAGGGCTTTCTCGCTTCGTTTTTCGGCTCAGCGCCTGCCAAGGCCGCTCCGGCGCCCGCCGAGCAAAAGGCGAAACCGCTCATCGCTACTGCAGCCGCGGCACCGGCAGCCGCCACCCCCGAGGAAAAAGCCAAGCCGATCATCACGCTTGCTTCGGCCAGGTCCGGTGCCAAGCCAGTGGCGCTGGCCTCGCTTGGCGGTAGCTCGTCCGGTGGTGACTTTGCCCTCCCCGGCGTGCGCACCACCGATCTGTTCGAAATCAAGCGCAAGTCAGGCATCGACGACGACAGCGACGTTGACCTGCACGAGGACGAGGAACCAGGCCTCCAGCTGGCCTCGGCTGCCGGCATGGCCCGACTTGCCCCGAATGGCCTGTTGAAGCAGACTGAGAGTGTCGATGTCGCCTGCCTCAAGCCGTCGCTGGTGCGCATACTCAAGGCTGCCGAGCAGCGCTATGGCAAGAAGATGATCGTCACCTCCGGCTACCGCAATCCGGAGCGCAATCGCCGCGCCCGTGGCGCCAAGAATTCACAGCACATGTATTGCGCGGCTGCCGACATCCAGATTCCGGGCGTCGGCAAATGGGAACTGGCGACCTTCCTGCGTTCCATGCCGGGCCGTGGCGGCGTCGGAACCTACTGCCACACCAACTCGGTGCACATCGATGTTGGGCCGGAGCGCGACTGGAACTGGCGTTGCCGCAGGGGCAACTAAAAAAACTTTGCGCAACAGCAAAAAGACGGGTTGCCTGCTGCGAACAAGCCAATTATACACCGCTTCACCTGAGCGCGCCCATCGTCTAGCGGTTAGGACACCGCCCTTTCACGGCGGTAACAGGGGTTCGATTCCCCTTGGGCGTACCAGGTTTTTCAAGCATTTAGCTTGCTGAAGTATCCTTCCAATTTAACCGTTCCTAGATCCGAAGCCGGCACCTGCGAGCCTGCCTTGCAGCCGGACAGCGACAAAAGCCCTTTGCAAGCATTCCGGCCCAGCTGTGCCTGAAAAGATGCGCCGCGGCTTCAGATTCTTGCTTATGGCCGTTTTGCGAATCGCTCGTGGCTTGTTCACGCGACAGATGCCGAATCATGGATCAAAGATAACGGCGCTGATCGGCTTTCGATTCGCCGAGGGCATGACGGGCCTGCGAAGCGTCGAGCGATCGACACCGATACGCCCGGCGTGATCGCCGGCAAAAATCCTGATCTAACTGGCCCGCCTCAGAACCTGCTTCTTCATGGCACGGGCAGCAATGGCGTCGGAGCTGCGGAGAGCACGGACCGCAACAGTTCGTTTCCGCCCGACCACAGGATTTGCAAGCCCAGACAAAACAGAATGAACGCGGACAGCCGCACGGCGATGTCGGTGCCGCCCGGGCCGAGAAGCCTTTGGATGCGGTCCGCATAAGCGAAGCAAAACAAGATGGACACCGCCAGCACCGCAATGGCGGCAAGGCTCGCCAAGACGAACATGATCCTGTCTGCGGGACTGGTGATCGTCGCATCTGAAAGACCGATGCTGATAACGACCGCGATCGAGCCAGGCCCCGTCGTCAACGGCAACGTTAGTGGATAGAAGGCCTGATCGAGCAATTTGGTGCGGTCGACCCCTCCTGCCGACGCCTGCATCTCCTTTTGGCTTCCTTCGTTGAGAAGCTTCCACCCCGATACGGCAACGACGAACCCTCCTGCGACGCGCAGGATCGGGATGGAAATCCCGTAAAACTGCAGAATGAGCGCGCCAAGGAGGAATGAGCAGACCAGAAGGATAAGCGAATTCATCGCGATACGCCGAGCAAGGACGGAGCGTAGTTCGGGAGTTGCGCCACCGGTTAATCCGAGGAAAACGAGGGCCGAGCCAGGCGGATTGACCACCGGAAAGATCGACGCGAGCACCACAACGAATGTGTGGACGGCCGCGTTCATTCAGGCAGATCCACATCCATCAAGCACACCACGCGAAAGCCTGGGATGCCTCTGAACACATCGACAAGCTTGGCCGCTCCGGCCATTTTTGCGCCTTTCAAACCGTGAGCAACGTCCCGACTTCCTGGCTGTGGTAAAATAAACCATACATGGATTGGCGGCAGGTTGCCACCGCCGCAACCTGAGCAGCAGCGCAGGACCAATCAAGTCGGCAGCCCCTGTCCCTGGAAGAGACACCGTTGGCCAGATCCGCACTGCGCAAATCGCAAAGCGGCGGATCGGGGAAAAATGAAGCGGTTACGCCTTCGCGCGCCGCGCCCCGCAGCATCTCTTGAATTTCTTGCCCGATCCGCAGGGACACGGATCGTTGCCATTGCGCTGCAGGTAGCCGATCAGCGGCAAGAGCGCAGCCGAAGGCAAGAGCGCCGCCGTGAACGCTGCAAGCTTGGCAGAAAACCCCGGCACGACCAGACGACGGCCGGATTTGAATCCCCGCCACGCGCGCTCTGCAACATCCTTCGAATCAAGCTTGGGCAAGATCTTGAACAGTGCCGTCTGACTGGCGCCTGACCGCTCAAGAAACTCCGTCGATACTGGTCCAGGAGCGACGCAAGTAACCGTCACGCCGGTCTTGCGCACTTCTTGATGAAGCGCCTCCGAAAAGGTGCGCACAAAGCCTTTGCTGGAATAATACAAGGCCATGTAGGGCCCAGGGGTGAAACTGGCCACCGAACCGAGGTTGAGCACCCCGCCGCGCCCCCGCGCCACCATGTCAGGCAGAAACCTCAGCGTCATGTCGCTGAGGGCACGTATGTTGAGATCGATGATACCGAGCTGATCATCCATGGGCAGCGCGATCGCCGCACCACGCAAGCCATAGCCGGCGCTGTTCACCAACACATCGCAGAAGAGACTTTTCGTGGCGAGGAAGTCCTCCAGACAAGCCGACGCCTCAGGTGCCGACAGATCCAACTCGAACGTGACGGCCTCGCCGCCCGCATCGCGCACATCCTTTGCGGCAGCAGCCAAGCCTTCAGCGGAACGCGCAACCAGCACGATGACAGAACGCTCTCGAGCCGCAACCTTGGCTATTGCCCGGCCTATCCCACGGGACGCGCCGATGACCACGACGGCTGGTCGGAACTGTTCATCTAGGCTCATGCACCTGCACCTGAAGCCGCCTTACCGGGCACAGCTCCGATTTGAGCGATATCTTGTACTTCATTGGCCACAGCGTTGTTCAGGATTTCTTCGAACCTCACCAGCGCGCGCGCGACATTGGCCCCATCCATGACCCTGTGATCATAGTGGATGCGGACATCCACCGATCCATCTTCGCCGATCGGACCGTAGTTGAGCAGTGTGGTCAAAGGCGTCAGCGGATTGAGCGACTCGGCACCAAGACCGGAATAGACCGAAAGCTGAAAGGTACCGAAAAAACGGGCCCGCTGCCGCCCAATGTTAAGCCCTAGCCACATGAGCAGCCATCTTATTGGCGCAGGCGCTCGCGCCATCTTGAGCGCGCGCCGAAAGTCCTTGATTTCCATGACAGGAAGCGATCGCGCGGCGTGGAAGGATGCTTCAATTTCGGCGATCGAGCAGCTCTCTGGAGACCTGATCATGCTCAGCAAGACGACCCGCTCACCATCGTGCTCGCGCTCATGGGCGACGGAGGCCACGCTGACCGGGGTTTCATAGAGCTGGGGCCTGGGCAACTTGATGTAAGCGCGCCGCAGATCCGGCATCTCTCGCGCCAGCAGCGCATATCCCTTGAGGAACAGCACAGTCCACGAAGACCGGCTCTGCTGCGCCATCCTGGCGGCTTGCAGCGGTCCGAGGTTCATCCTGCGCTGCACTGTGACACGCGGAATCCCGATCGAAAACCGCATCAGATCGCAGACAAGACGTCGCGCCGCCGAAAGCTTGAGGGCTCGGCCTCTCATCGTGCCTCCTCTAATACAGATAGGGGATAATGCGCTTTGTCCTCGCCATATAGGCCCGATATTGCGGGCCAAAGATTTCCTCCATCATACGCTCTTCCTTGTCCACTCGAAGGAAAAAAAGGGTTGCGAAGCCAACCAGCCCAGCCAACCCAACAATCCAGTTCGACAGCAAAAAGGCCTGACCAAGGCCCATCAGCAGGAAGGAGGTATACATGGGATGGCGTATGAAGGCGTATGGGCCGCCCGAAACAAGCTCGTGCTGCTGGCGAATCTCCAGCGTGATCGACCAGTTCCGGCCGAGTTCCTTGTGAGATCGATGAAAAACCCACAGTGCTGCCGCAAACAGCACGCTTCCAACAGCGACTGCCCATACGCTTGCCGGATAGTCGGCCGCTTCGGGGATACCTGTCGCGACATAAAACGCCGGAAAGATAGCGAGACCGAAGAGTGCGCACGCAAGCCCGATGGCGTCGGAACGCGAACGGCGGTCGCTTACGACCCGGACCCGCTTGGCGCGACGCTCGAACGGGTAGCGGATAACGTACCACCCAACGATACCAAGAACCCACGCGGTCTGGCCTACTGACGCTATCGAAATGCTCAATCTACGTTCCTAAGGCCTTTGACAGGGCTCGCAAGAAACCCTGCAGCTAACCGACTTTTCCTAAACTCAGCCAGCCGATGTGACAGCGGGAGTTTTAACTGCAATCCTTTTGCCGGCATTCATCTCGCGAAGCTTGGTTACGAACTGCTGCGGCCGATTTTGGATGGCGGGCGTCTTATAACCCATCGAACGGGCAATGTCCGCCACGAATGCGTTGCAGTTATAGACTGCCGCTTGCCAGACGGGCGAGCTTGCCTGCAGCTTGCGAATATTCGCAACGACTTGATTATACTCGGCTTCGCTCAGCATGACCCGCCAACTGGCCGACCGGTACTGTTCTTCCAGATCGCCGTCGCTCCAGCCCGTCTCGGATTTCACAGGCACGAAATGTCCCAGGACATAAGGAACCTCGCTTGTCGAGGCCGGATGCAATCCCGCGACCTGCGGATTGATCATTTCCCCATCCTTGGTCGAGCGCCCAAAGACCACGTAGGTATGGCCATAGCTCAGCGCGTAGCGTGAGCGAAACTCTATGAAATAGCCTTTGCTTTGAGACGCGTCCGCCGTCTTGACCTCGCGCGCAGCTGCTGCAGGCGCCTCCACCGGCGAACCGGCGCCATCGGAATTCGAAATGAAACGCGGTTGGGGACCGCTGTCCTGGCATGCCGCTGTCGCCAGCGCCATCAGGGCAACAACAAGCAAACGGCCGCTTAGTAGCGCCATTTCCAAAGCTCCGCTTTTGACTTGGAATGAGCCAAGACCACGAGGCAGGATACATCCATGACCAGTGTCCGGACAGCGACAGCTAGAGCCCAAAGGCACGCCCTAGTCTGCTTGGAAGGCAATGGTGGGGGGGCCAATGAAGGCCCTCCCACAATTAGCAAGACCGATCGTTTTACTTGTAGATCGGTGCCGGTGCCGGCTCGACGACAGGCGGAGGGGCTTTCCCCTTACCTTTGCCGATTGTTCCGCAGCCACTAAGGCCAACTACGGCAAACACGGCGACTACTGCGACTAGAAATTTGCTCATTAGCAATCCTTCCCCCTAAGGTGGAATCGGTATCTAGACAAAGCCCCACAAAACTATTGTGGACCATCACAAGCTAGCGGTCAATTGCACTGCGGCCTAGTGCAACAAGGACACAGTCAAAGAAGTTTACGTGGCGGAAATTCGTTAGCCCACGCACGGAGATTGAACGATGCGTCTGGCTCGCCAACATCAGATCACCAGCACCGTGGTCCCCACGGGGGTACGATCATAGAGATCTATGATGTCGTCATTTGTTAGTCGAACGCAGCCACTCGATACTTCGGTTCCAATCGTCCAAGGTTCGTTTGTACCGTGCAGGCGGAACATCGTGTCTTTGCCTCCGCGATAGAGGTAAAGCGCGCGCGCGCCGAGCGGATTGTCGGGGCCACCGGGTACGCCACCTGCGTATTGGACGAGACGCGGCTTGCGCTCCATCATGTCGGCGGTAGGCGTCCAGGAGGGCCAGTCGGCCTTGCGGCCGATAGTTGCCTTACCCTTCACCGTGCGTCCGTCCTCGCCGACGCCGACGCCGTAGCGCGTCGCCCAGCCGTCGCCTTCAACGGCATAGAGGAAACGTTCAGACGTATCGACGACGATCGTTCCAGCTGGCTCCGAGCCGTCATATTTCACACGCTGGCGCTTGAAGCGGGCATCAACGGGTGGGTGCCCGTTGTAGGCTGCCATCATGGGCGCACCTGGTATCGAGGTGCATCCGGAAGCCAGCAGTGCCAGGCTACCCAATACGAACCCGCGTCGGGTGATTTCGCTGTTGTTCATGTTGACCTGCTCAAAAAAAAGACCGATCCCCAAACATAAGCATCATCTTAGCTACCAGAAATTATCTGTCCAGATATGGCAGGCCGACTTGATTTGGCCATGCATACGCCTTCCGAAGGATGCCCGAAACGGGCGTGGCGCGCTCACATGGATCGACGGATCGGATCGCTCAACTGATTTCCGGCGAGGACTTGCGAGCGCGGCCAGCAACTGCTCTCTGGTGATGGGAAGGTAGAGGATGGCAACGATGAACCCTGGCTTCAAAGGGAAAATAGCGATCGTAACCGGCGGCGGTTCGGGCATCGGCGCCGCTGTCTCCCGACAGCTTGGCAGCGAAGCAGCAGAGGTGGTTGTTGCCGATATTGACGCCGAATCTGCCCGTAAAACTGCCGACGAAATTCGCGCGCACGGCGGCAAGGCTCACGATTTTGTGTTCGATGTTGCCGACCCTGCAGCCGTGGAAGAGCTGATCCAGTTCACGATCAAGACCTGCGGCGGCGTGGATCTCGCCGTCAACAATGCCGGCATAGGCGGCGTGCGCAAGGCGACCGCCGACTACCCGCTCGACAGCTGGCACGAGACGATGAATGTCAATCTGAACGGCGTTTTCTACTGCATGAAATACGAGATCGCGGCCATGCAGCAACGGGGCGGAGGCGCGATCGTCAACATGTCTTCGGTGCTCGGTTCGGTAGGACTGCCGACCGCCGCCGCATACACAGCTGCCAAGCACGGGGTTGTCGGGCTGACCAAGGTCGCCGCGATGGAATATGCGAGAACGGGCATCCGCATAAATGCAGTCGGCCCCGGCTGGATCGACACCCCGCTCCTTTCCGAACAGTTTGAAGGAGAATCCCGACGCATGCTGGCTCTGCAACCAATGGGCAGGCGCGGGAAGCCGGAGGAAGTATCTGAGCTGGTGTGTTTCCTGCTGTCGGATCAAGCAAGCTTCATCACAGGAAGCTACCATCTGGTGGACGGCGCCTACACCGCGCACTAGGGCGACGAAATCTTGAAATTGGCGACGTGACTTACGCGAACCAAATGTGACCCCATGCAGATCATCAGAATCACTGTTGCTGTTCTCGCCTGCCTGACCGTGTCTGCCTGTGGCATGGCCAAGGCGGCGCGAGAAACCGGCCAGACGTTCGACAATACGGTTGTCTGGCGCGGGACTTCAAAGGCCAGCCGCCTTGCGCCCCTGATGGTTCCGCAGCGCCCAAACCGTGAATGGCCCAGCTATCCTCATTTCAGGCCGCTCCCTTTACGCCGCCCTCTTGAAAACCTACTGCAGGCGCAACCATCGACGCGGCAGCGGAAAGGAAGAACCATGTCCGACATCATCGTCAAAGACAGCAACGGCGCACAGCTCAACGAAGGCGACTCGGTGACCCTGATCAAGGATCTGAAGGTCAAGGGCACCTCCGAGACCATCAAGCGCGGCACGCTGGTCAAGAACATCCGCCTGAACGGCAACCCTGGTGAGGTCGAGTGCAACACCAAGCAGGTCAAGGGACTGGTGTTGAAGACCGAGTTCCTGAAAAAGGCGTGAGCGAAAGCGTAGTTAGCTAACGTCGAATTTTTTTTGGTCGTCAATGCAGGGTTAACTCTGCTTTCAAGAGTCATTACCCGCAACGATTCTTAAATAGAACTCTGCCGTTAATGTAGTCTGCAGCAACTCATTTGCATTGGCGGATTACGTGAAAAAGCGATTTCTGTTTGGTTTGATCGGAATCATTTTCGGAGTTTGGAGCGCACCGTACTGGCGATCACTTGGTGATTTCGGTCCTTACGTTTTCGTCTTGATGGCATGGATTCTCCTTTTCGCCAGCGTAGTTTGGTTCGGAAGGGGCAACAAATCGTCCCTCATTTTTGGCTTTGCAATCTCAACAGGCATTGCCATGTGCCTGCTGACTGTAATTTTGACCAACAAGTACGTTGCAGTAGCAGTCATGCTCGCACTCGTTTGCATCGCAATGAAAACACGATTCTTCGAAGCCAAATTCTGAAGGCCTGCCAGCCAATCAAGAATATCGATAGCGAAAGTCGACAAGAAGCCCATCGACGGAAGCAGCCTGCCAAAACTCACCCGTCAACGCGGTTTTAAACTCTGAAGTCCAGACTCACAGCATGTCTGGATTCGCCCTTCCCAAATTGAGATGGCTGGTGCTCGGCGCGCTTGCGGCGGGCGGCTGGGCCATGACACAGGAGTTGCCGAGCAAGGCGCGTATCGAGGATCGTCCCTCCAGGACTGCAAGCCGTCCGAAGGCGGAGACCACGCCACGCACCGAAGCGGCAGTCACGCGGCCCAAGGTCAACGTCGCACCGCGCCCGCAAACGGAGGTGGCTCGACCCAAGGTCGACATCGGGCCAAGCAAGCTGGCTGCAAGTTCGAAACCGAAAGCCGACGTCGCGCCCCAGAAAATTGCCATTGCGACTCGTCCCAAGGTGGACGGCACGCCGCGCAAGCCGCCGGAAGTTATCGAAACAGCCTCGATCACGCGGCCACCCACGCCGTTGCCGCGCCCGAAGCCAGCGGCCAAACAGACGTCAGCGATGCCCGACACGGACAGCGCTGCCGCCCTCAACGTACTCTACACCAGCACATCAGTCTATCTGCGCCGGCGTCCGAACGTTTCCGCTCCAGTAACCTCAAGCCTGAAGCAGGGCGAGAGCGTGCGCGTCTTCGCCCGCGACGGCAAATGGACACTCGTTTCGGCCTCCGGGCGCAAGGGCTGGGTGCATGGCGACATGCTGCGGCCGGCCGATCCTGCCGCCCCTCGCCCCAAACAGACGCTTGCGCGACCTGCGAAAGCTGGCACGCCAGACTGACTTTGGCGGTTTTTGCTGGCCAAACGCCGCATATCGCTGCGGTTTGGCCTTTGCGGGTTGAATCTGGACGCTTCCGGTGCCAAATCTGCGGCAACGCCTCGCAGCACGTCGCGAGCAACCCCAGACATATTCGGCAGAGGTCAATGGTCAGCTATCTCGACGCCGCCACGGCGCCCCTCAGGAACACAGGCCAGATCCGTCTCTATGGAGAGGATGCCTTCGAAGGCATGCGCAAGGCCTGCGCGCTCACCTCTCAGTGTCTCGACGAGTTGGTCGATCGCGTCGCGCCCGGCGTCACCACCGAGTCCATCGACCGCTTCGTCTTCGAGTTCGGCATGGATCATGGCGCGATGCCGGCCACGCTCAACTACCGCGGCTACACCAAGTCGAGCTGCACCTCGATCAACCACGTCGTCTGTCACGGCATTCCCGACAACAAGCCGCTCAAGGACGGCGACGTCGTCAATATCGACGTCACCTATATCCTCGATGGCTGGCACGGCGATTCGAGCCGTATGTACCCGGTCGGCAACATCAAGCGCGCCGCCGAGCGCCTGCTTGAAGTCACCCATGAGTGCCTGATGCGCGGCATTGCCGCCGTGCGCCCCGGCGTACGCACGGGCGCCATCGGTGCTGCCATCCAGACCTATGCAGAAGCCGAGCGCTGCTCGGTGGTGCGCGATTTCTGCGGCCACGGCGTGGGTGCCTTGTTCCACGACGCGCCGAACATCTTGCACTATGGCAACGTCAACGAAGGCGTCGAGATGCGCCAAGGCATGATCTTCACGATCGAACCGATGATCAATCTCGGCCGCCCGCATGTGAAAGTGCTGTCCGACGGCTGGACTGCCGTCACGCGTGACCGCTCCTTGTCGGCGCAATACGAGCATACGGTCGGTGTCACCGCCACTGGCTGCGAGATTTTCACGCTGTCCGCCAAGGGGCTCGACCGGCTGGGATTGTCCGCATAATATCGCCTCGCCGGTGTTCTGGCGGGGGCGATAGCGGTGGCGAACAACGACCACGACGAGCGCGATTTCTTCGGCGAGCTTCCGTTGCCGTCGATCAAACGAGATGCCGCGCCAGAAAAGCCCCATTATCTCGGCCATCGTGACCGGCTGCGCGAGCGGTTTTCGACGAATGGCGGCGACTCGCTCGCCGACTACGAGCTGCTCGAACTGCTGCTGTTCCGGCTGATCCCGCGATCCGACACGAAGCCTGTGGCAAAGGCCCTGCTCGCCCGCTTCGGCACGCTGGCGGAAGTGCTCGGCGCCACCACCAACCTGCTTCAGGAGGTCAAGGGCATCGGACCTTCGGTCGCGCTTGATCTCAAGATCGTTGCGGCATCGGCCAAGCGTATGGCGCGCGGCGAGATCAGCGGACGCGAAGTGCTGTCGTCCTGGCCCCAGCTGCTCGACTACTGCCGTGCCGCGATGGCCTTTGAAGCACGTGAACATTTCCGCATCCTGTTCCTCGACAAGAAGAACGTGCTGATCGCCGACGAGGTGCAGCAGACCGGCACAGTCGACCACACCCCGGTCTATCCGCGCGAGGTCATCAAGCGGGCGCTGGAGCTGTCGGCAACCGCGCTTATCCTCGTGCACAATCACCCCTCAGGTGACCCGACGCCGTCGCGCGCTGACATCGACATGACCAAGACGATCATCGACACGGCCAAGCCGCTAGGCATTTCGGTGCACGACCACATCATCATCGGCAAGAAGGGTATCGCCAGCATGAAGGGCCTGCTGCTGATCTAGGCAAATATCAACTTGAAGTTCGCTGAACGCCCATGCAAACTGCCCAGCATTAAATCGATCCGCAACCTGACAAGCGATCAGGCGCAAGATCTCTACCGCTATTGGTGAAGAGGGTCTTGCATGCGCGCGAAACGAAATACTCAGCCCATCTTTCTGCTAGCCACGGTCGCCCCTCGAAAAAGGGAGGGATCCAGTCCGACTGGTCTTGTCGGTCGACATCTTGCCCAGCAGTTGCTCGATAGTGGCGTATCCGTTCGTGTCCTTGCCGAGCCCGGGCAGCTTGACGGCTGGGCGCAGGGAATCCAAGTCATGTCAGGGTCAATTACGAGTCCGAAGGACGCTGACCAAGCCTTCGCGGGAGTAGCGAAAGTCTTCCTGGCAGGTGCCGAACCAAATTCTGTGAAAGAAGTCACTAAACTTGCTGCCGCAGCGGGCATCGAGCGGATCGTCGTTCTCTCATCCCACGGACCTGAATACGAGCAGGCGTTTCCACCCAAAACCTGGTTCTGGCTCGCCATCGAGAAGGCGGTGGAGGGTTGCGGCATACCATGGACGCACATCCGCCCATCGGCTGTGATGGGCGCGTGCCTCGAAGGAACCTATCCTGCAACGGGCTCGGATTGGATGGACTCGATTCGTCGCGAGGGCGTCATGCGCGAGCCGCTTGTAGATCGCGGCTATTACCCCTTTATCCATGAAGCGGACCTTGCCGCCGTTGCCGCCGCCGCTTTGCTACAGGACGACTATGTCGGGCAGATCCTTGAAGCCATTGGGCTTCCAATCAGTACGCGATCACGCGTTGCAGCCCTTGAGAAGGCCTTGGGCCGCAGGATCGCAACTGAGGAACTCACGCCGGATCAAGGCCGCAAGGCTTGGCATCAACTCGGTTGGCCAAGCGGAGCGATCGAGGTGACGCTCTTTGCACTGGAGGCATACGCCTCTCGGTTGGAGGAGTTGACCGAATGGACCCTGGCGCAGAAGCCCAGCGTCGAGGACATGATCGGACGCCCGCCACTCAGCTTCGAGCAATGGGCCCGCGAGCATATCGAGGCCCCGGATCGGACCGTCACAGCGCGTGAACAGTGAGAAAGAGGCTACACCCACCCAGAATCAAAAAGGCCGCTGGATCAACCAGCGGCCTTTTCGTTTTATGTCTGGAACGTCGCCTTATTCGGCGTCGGCTTCCTTGGCCTTCTTCTTGGGAGCGGCCTTCTTCTTGGGCTCCTCGCCCTCGGCATTCTCAGCCTTGTCGGCCTTCTTGGCGGAAGCCTTCTTGGCAGGCTTCTCGGAAGCCTCGTCCTCGTCGTCGGCGAGCAGCTCTTCCTTGCTCACCTTCTTGTCGGTGACGGAAACCAGCGACAGCAGGTGATCGACGACCTTCTCTTCGAACAGCGGCGCGCGCAGATTGACCAGCGCCGACGGGTTGTTGCGGTAGAAGTCGAACACTTCCTGCTGCTGGCTGCCCGGGTAACGGCGAACCGTGTCGAACAGGCCGCGCTGCAGCTCTTCGTCGGAAACCGTCACGCCAGCCTTCTCGCCGATCTCGGCAAGAACCAGACCGAGGCGCACGCGGCGCTCGGCAAGGCGCTGGTATTCGGCGCGGGCTTCTTCTTCCGTCGTCTCTTCGTCGGCGAAGGTGCGGCCAGCGATTTCCAGATCACGGGTGACCTGGCTCCAGATGTTGTTGAACTCGGCTTCGACGAGCTTCGAGGGAGCCTCGAACTTGTAGGAACCGTCGAGCTGGTCAAGCAGCTGGCGCTTGACCTTCTGGCGCGTCATGGCGCCGAACTGGTTCTCGATCTGGCCACGGACGATGTCGCGCAGCTTCTCGAGCGACTCAAGGCCGAGGTTCTTCGCGGTCTCGTCATTGACCTCGAGCTTGCCCGGGGCAGCGATTTCCTTGACGGTGACGTCGAAGGTCGCTTCCTTGCCAGCCAGATGGGCAGCCTGGTAGTTTTCCGGGAAGGTGACGGTGACGAGCTTCTCGTCGCCGACCTTGGCGCCGATCAGCTGGTCTTCAAAGCCGGGGATGAACTCCTTGGAGCCGAGCACCAGCGGCTGGTCGCCACCCGTGCCACCGTCGAAAGCGACGCCGTCGATCTTGCCGACATAGTCGATGGTGACGCGGTCGCCTTCAGCGGCCTTGCCGGTCTTGGGCTCGTAGGAACGCGCCGATTCGGCAACGCGGTTGACCTGCTCATCGATTTCGCTTTCCGGAACGTCATAAACCGGGCGCGACACCTTGATGTCGGCGAAGTCCTTGATCTCGATCGCCGGGATGACTTCGTAGCTCAGCGAGAACTCGAAGTCGGAACCGCCAGCGAGGATCTTCTCGGCTTCCTTCTCGTCTTCCGTCATCGTCACGTCGGGCTGCATCGCAGCCTTTTCGCCACGCTCGGAAATGATCGTGCGGGCGGAATCGGTCAGGATCTCGTTGACGACTTCGGCCATGAACGACTTGCCATAGACCTTGCGCAGGTGCTGCATCGGCACCTTGCCTGGGCGGAAGCCATTGATGCGGACCTTGTTCTTGGCATCCGAAAGCCGCTTGACGAGTCGGGCTTCCATGTCGCCGGCAGGAACCGAGACCTTGATCTCGCGCTTGAGGCCGGAGTTGAGCGTTTCGGTGACCTGCATCATCAAACCTTTGTTTTCACGTATGGCGCGGGTGGACGGCGTCCTGCCGTTCAGCCTGCCGGAATTCGTTTGCCGGGGGTGGCTTCAAGTTCGCAAATCGGTATCCGGATCCGCCATTTGCGGTCGTTTGCTCCGCCGTCACCCGAGGATTTCGATAAGCTGTTGTTATTTCGACTTCTTATCGCATCCTGTAGCGACGGGTACTTGCGTCCTATCTCATTCGACAGGCCTTTTGTCACAGGCGAGGCCAATTTTCAACTATCTTCGCCGTTTCTCCCAGGTGAGCTGGTTTCAGCTGTGAGATTGACAGAATGATGGCAGCGTGGGATTGGCGATCCATGCGGATGTGGCGGAACTGGTAGACGCCCTGGATTTAGGTTCCAGTGCCGAGAGGCGTGTAGGTTCGACTCCTATCATCCGCACCAAAGACGCTCTGCCCGGCGGACCTTGAAACCTCGTATCGAGAGTGATTCAGCCGTGCACCAAGCAGTAAATCTCAAAGCCGCAGTCACCGACGCAAATAGCGGCCCCCGTTTGCGACGTACCTTGCTTGTCGCCACCGATGCCGCGTGGCCGCCCATATCAGGCGCGGAATTGCGCAACTGGCAAAATGCCCAGGCGCTTGCAGGGCTGGGCGACGTGCTCGTTGCCTCGGTCCACCAACCACCTTTGCCCGCGAATCTCAACGACAGCGGGATAACGACCTTGGCACTGGCCAACGCCGCAGAGGCCGCAACGTCTCCGCGCCTTGCCAGGCGCCAGACCCCAATCGACACGCGTATCCCACAGGTGGCGCTTGCCCGGCTGCTTGCCGCAGCGCGCGACTTCAGGCCGGATACCATCGTCGTCGAAGGCATCCCGCTGTTTGCACTGATCGAGCACCTGCGGCCGATGGCGCCAACGCTTGTGCTCGATATGCACAACATCGAGTCGGACCTGGCCCGGCAAATGATGCCGAAAACGAGTTGGCTGGCCGGGCTGTTCTCCAAAAGAACACGCCAAGTCAGGCGCATGCGCGACATGGAATCGAAGTCGCTTCGCATGGTCGACAAGGTCTGGGTCTGTTCCAGACAGGATCGAGAAAGACTGCGCGGCCTATCCGGTGGCCGCACCATCGCGGATGTGATTCCCAATGGAATTCCCCGCTTCGAGCTCATCCCCGAAACGCTGGTCAGCCAGCACGCGATGATCGACAACCAGCCGACCCTGCTGTTTATCGGCCATCTCAACTATGCGCCGAACATCGAGGCGGCACGCCGGCTGGCAACGCAGATCCTGCCCAGGCTGCGAGCGACACTGGGTGGCGCAAAGCTGATCGTCGCCGGGCGCAGCCCCAACCGCGCGCTGAACGATCTCGCCGCGCTGCCCGATGTCGAATTGATCGCCAATCCGGAAGATCTGTCGGAACTTTACCGCCGCGCCCACCTGACCATCGTGCCGCTGATGACCGGCGGCGGCACACGCCTGAAAATTCTTGAAGCGATGGCATGGGGGCTGCCGGTCGTGGCAACGCGGCTTGCCGCCGAGGGCCTTGAACTGATCGACGGTATGGACATCGACTTTGCCGAATCCGACGAGGAGCTTGCCGCCCGTGCAGCGGCCCTGTGTACGGACCCGGTTCGGCGTGAGGCACGTCGACGCCGCGCCCGCGAAACGGCTGCCCAGCGCTTCGGTCCCGCTGCAATCGAAGCAGCCGTCAGCGCCAGCCTGCTCTAAGGATTGGCTGTCGCTACTGCCCTGTGGGCCGCTTCAGTAAAGCGGCTCTTGGAAAAGCATGGTGTCGCCGTCCATCAGCGCCTTGATCTGGCCGCTGCCGTCCTTAGCAACCGCGACCTTGATGCCGAAGCTGCGCAATGCGGGCTCAGCGCCAAAGTTGCGCTTGCGCATCTCTTCCTCGATCGCCAGCCCCTCGCCTTCCGGCACATAGTAGCGCTCAATGCCGTAGTCGACACTGATGGTCGAACCCGGCGTCAGGCTCCAGCCATCGGAAACGTGTCCCACTATGTCGACTTCGTCTGCACCAGCTTGTGTTGCCGCAGTTCCCAGCCAAGCCGACGATGCCCGCCAATAACCGTCGGCATCCTTCTTCAAGCGCACGACAATAGGCCCTTCGGCCGTCGCCAGCTCTCCCTGGGGCAGGTTGGCGATCTTTTCCACCTCAATGCGCGAGATGTCATAGCCCAGCCGGACATAGTCGCCGCGCAGCAGGTCGCGCGGATCGACCGGTTCGACCTTGAGCAGCACTTCCTTGCCGTGGCGAAGGATCGCGGCCCGACCAGCGATCATCCAGCCGAGGAAACCGATCTGCGCCAATGCGAGCACAACTGCAGCGATGACGAGCTTGTAGCGAGGCATCATGCTGCTCCTTGGGTCGGCTGGGGTTTCATCCGCCGTTCGATGCGGATGATCGTATAGGCGAGGCCGGCGAGAATTATTGCAGCTGCGAAGAAGAAGCCTGCGGTGCCGAGCATCGAGCCAACCGTGACCAGGTAAACAATCGCCAGTTCGAAGGCGAAACCGAGATAGGCGATCCAGCGCAGGGCTCGGCTCTCGCGCCCAAGGAAGATGATTGCTGCTGCAATGACGGCCAGCGCCACGGCTGCGGCAATGACGAAGCCCTGCTCGTCGAACCGGTCGGCTTGCACCATGGCCATGCCGGTCAGGAAGCCGATCAGCGCATGCAGCGGCAGCCGCCCGCCAAGCTGGACGAGGCGTTCGGACAGTGCTGGCGCCAGTGCGGCAACGGCCAGCAGGGCTGCGGACACCAGCGAGAGCGCCAGTCCCACCTCAAGCGTGTCGTAGTGAATGCCGAGCAGCACCGCATAAAAGATAAGAGAAAGCACGATGAGATGTCGGGCGGCACGGCTTTGCGTCCACAACGACAGCACCCAGAACGCCGCCATGAACACGACGAAGAAATGCGGCAACGCCTCGCGGCGGAAGATCTCAAAGCCCTTGAGCGCCAGCCAAGCATCGGCAATGCCGACAGCCGCCACCGTCAAGGCGGCGGAGCGTAGCGCGGCAGCCGCAATCGCCGTGCCGATGCACCAAGTGACGACGGCCGCGGCCTCGTCGCCGGAGAAATGGTACATCTGGCCGATCAGCGCGATCGAACCGCCAAAGGCAGCCGCAGCGACCAGCCATAGCGCTTCGGCGAAGCCGCCATGGCCGCGCTCTTTCAGCACAGCGCCGCCGACATAGCCGGCGAAGATGATCGCAAACAAAGCACCGACACGTGCAACGCGCGGTATCACCTCCCAATTGGCGGCGACGAGGATGAGGATCGCGGCGGCAAAGAGCAAAGCCGCCATGATCGCCAGGATCGAACCGAAGTTGAGACCGTTGCGTTCCTTCGCTTCGACATCGCGGACAAGCACGTCACCCGTCGCGCGGTCGAGGAGCCCGCTGTCGACCCAGCGCGCAATGTCGCTCTTCACCTTGGTGGCATAGCTCGCCATAAGTCGCTTCCCTCTGCCACAGCCGCCGATATCAGGCCCAAGCCGTTGTCATCATGGCGAATTTCAGATTCGGTCACAATTATGACCGAAGGCTTAATGCCCATTAATGCTGCAATGCACAAAACGCATTGCTGCCATGCGAGCATAGCGCTTCAATTTTAAGCAAGGGCATCCTATCTACGCCCCGTACACAGAAGAGAAAAGAAGACGAAGGGAAACGAAGATGAACCTGATCCGCAACTACCGCAACTGGCGCCGCTACCGTGAGACTGTCTCCGAGCTGAGCCGCCTGTCGAACCGTGAACTGACCGACCTTGGCATCACCCGCAGCGACATCCACTTCGTCGCGCGTAAAGCCATCTAATCGAAACCGGGTCCGCTGGACCCACTGTCCGAACCGAAAAGAGAACTAAAATGAACTTGCTCCGCACTTACCGTAACTGGCGCGCTTATCGCGAGACGGTGAACGAGCTTGGCCGTCTGTCGAACCGCCAGCTTGCCGACCTCGGCATCAATCGTGGCGAGATCCAGTCGATCGCCCGCCGCGCAATCTAATTCAAGCTTTCCGTCTGCGTCGACCTCCTCCCCGACAATGACGGATCAGGTCAGCTTTTTCCTCCCGATAAGCTGACCACCTTAACACACCCGCCAGACCTCCTCCCCTGGCGGGTGTCGTTACCTCCGAGAGCTTCGCCCTCTTTGATTGGCGAAAAGAATTCCGCCAGCGCCGACCTCCTCCCCGGCAATGGCAGATCAGGCCAGCTTCTTCCTCCCGATGAGCTGGCCACCTTAACACACCCGCCAGACCTCCTCCCCTGGCGGGTGTCGTTATCTCCGAGAGCTTCGCCCTCTTTGATCGGCGAAAAGAATTCCGCCAGCGCCGACCTCCTCCCCGGCAATGGCGAATAGGTCAGCTTCCTCCTCCCTGAAGCTGACCACCAAAACGACACCCGCCGGTCCTCCCCCGGCGGGTGTTGTCGTTTTGGACCCTGCTCAAGGCATCGTTAGTCGAGCGCGCCGCTTTCCAGCACGCCGCGCACCTTCCACTCGCTGAGCGGGATGATGTCGGGGGCGCCGCCCATCGGCGCATACCAGGAATCGACGACCCATTTGACGCCATCAGGGGCGCGGATCACCGCTGTCCAGTGCGGATAGCGTCCATCGAGCAGGAACCCGCGCGAGGTTTTCGCCTCGACCTTGTGGAATTTGAGCAGGCCACGGCCATCGAGATAGCGAAGCAGAGAGTTGGTGTTGGTCGATTCGTCGACACAATCCATCTGCCCCCTGACCTTCGAGGCGCCGAATTCCGACTTCGGCTGGTCGCGGACACCGGTGACCTGTTGCTCGCGCGTTTCGAAATAGCTGACCGCCTTGGCGATTGCTGCCCGCTCGGCCTGGGGCGACGCCTGACCGGCCGCAAGAAGCGACGCAAATCGTTTGGAGTCATTCGGCCCAAGGTCGAGGCGCGATCGGAACGCACAGCTATAGCCATGACAGATGTCGATACGCTTGGTCGCCCCCGCATTCGGTGCGGAATGCGCGAGGCCGGTGAGATTTGAAAACGTGAATATGCCGGCAATGAGCAACCGGCAGATTGAATGTCCCGCCATTTGCACATCTTAGAAGTTGTCACGCGCCGCTCGCAACCCCCAAGTCATATCGGGGTAACCGCCGCAATCGTTGCATTCCCCCGACCAAGGGATTATTCCGGCGCAATGAGCACAAAACCTATTCACATCGTCGGCGGCGGCCTCGCCGGATCAGAAGCAGCATGGCAGATAGCCTCGGCCGGCGTGCCGGTGATCCTGCATGAGATGCGCGGGGTCCGCGGCACCGACGCACACAAGACAGATGGACTGGCCGAGCTGGTCTGCTCCAATTCGTTCCGTTCGGACGACGCGGAAACCAACGCCGTTGGCCTGCTGCACGCAGAGATGCGCCTGGCCGGCTCGCTGATCATGAGCGCGGGCGACGCCAACCAGGTTCCCGCCGGCGGCGCGCTTGCCGTCGACCGCGATGGTTTTTCCAATGCCGTCACCGCCCGGCTCGAAGCCCATCCGCTGATATCAATCGTTCGCGAGGAAGTCACTGGCCTACCACCCGCCGACTGGGACCAGGCGATCATCGCCACCGGACCGCTGACCGCACCATCGCTCGCCGAAGCGATCGCTGCCAATACCGGCGCCGACGCGCTTGCCTTCTTCGATGCGATCGCGCCGATCATCCATTTCGACAGCATCGACCTGAATGTCTGCTGGTTCCAGTCGCGCTACGACAAGGTCGGCCCCGGCGGCACCGGCAAGGACTACATCAACTGCCCGATGGACAAGGAGCAGTATGACGCCTTCGTCCAGGCGCTGCTCGATGGCCAAAAGACTGACTTCAAGGAATGGGAAGGCACGCCCTATTTCGACGGCTGCCTGCCGATCGAGGTGATGGCGGAACGCGGCCGCGAGACCTTGCGCCACGGTCCGATGAAGCCGATGGGACTGACCAATGCCCACAACCCGACGGTCAAGGCCTATGCCGTTGTCCAGTTGCGTCAGGACAATGCGCTGGGCACGCTTTACAACATGGTCGGTTTCCAGACCAAGCTGAAGCATGGCGAGCAGGTCAATGTCCTGCGCATGATTCCGGGTCTGGAGAATGCCGAGTTCGCCCGTCTCGGCGGCCTGCACCGCAACACATATCTCAATTCGCCGACACTGCTTGATCCGACGCTTCAGCTCAAGTCGCGGCCCGGACTGCGTTTCGCCGGTCAGATCACCGGCTGCGAGGGTTATGTCGAAAGTGCCGCCATCGGCCTGCTCGCCGGGCGCTTCGCCGCTGCCGAGCGCCTCGGCCAGCCCTTGAGCCAACCGCCTGTCACCACCGCTTTCGGCGCCTTGCTCAACCACATCACTGGCGGCCACATCGTTTCCGACGATGAACCGGGCAAACGCTCGTTCCAGCCGATGAACGTCAATTTTGGCCTGTTCCCGGTGATGGAAGCGCCCAAGGTCGAAGGCAAGCGCCTGCGCGGCAAGGAAAAGACCGTCGCCAAGAAAAAGGCAATGACGGCGCGCGCGCTGGTCGATTGCCGCGCCTGGCTCGGCATTTCAGAAGCGGCACAAGCAGCGGAATAAAAAACGAGGCAAGAAATGCTTCCTCCCGAGACCGCACGCCTGATCTTGCGGGAGATGCAAGCGGACGATTCAGCGGAGATCCTGGCGATCTTCGCCGACGACTATGCGCGCCGTTTCTATCCTGAGATGACGACCGAAGCCGCTGCCGTCGAATGGATCGACAGGAACCGTGACAGGTATCAGCGGGACGGGTTCGGCCTTTGGGCGATCGTCGACAAGGCGAGCGGGGCGCTGATCGGCGATTGCGGCCCGACCTGGCAGGATGTCGCCGGCGCTCGGGTCCTTGAAATCGGCTACCATGTTGCACCGGCCTGGCGCGGTCGCGGTATCGCGCTCGAGGCGGCGCGTGCCGCGATGGCGTATGGCTTTGCAGCAAGGGACGAAATGGAAATCGGCTCGATTGTCGCGCCGGACAATGCGTCGTCAGCAAGCGTCGCCCGGCGCCTGCACCGCGACGTCCGCTCCTATGTCAATTCCCGGGGGCTCGACCGCTTCTTGTTCTACACCAGGC
The DNA here is from genome assembly GCF_056398585.1 of Aminobacter sp. 01T433. Taxonomy (NCBI): domain Bacteria; kingdom Pseudomonadati; phylum Pseudomonadota; class Alphaproteobacteria; order Hyphomicrobiales; family Phyllobacteriaceae; genus Aminobacter; species Aminobacter sp. 01T433. The sequence goes on along the minus strand of NZ_JBFTPR010000008.1, from coordinate 117,169 downwards.
GCGACGACTACGTCGCAGCGGCCTGAATTGCTACCAGCCGCGCGAGGCGGTCTTCAGCATCAGCAGGTGCTTGCGCAGCGAAGACATGCCGTCCTTGCCGCGCTCCAGTCGCTCCAGATAGGTCGGCGTCAGCGAAAGCGGCAGGAAAGCCGGCCGCAGTGTAGCCGGCAGGTCCTTGGCGCCGCGTTCGAACGCACGTAAATGCTCCCGCGCCAGAGCGGCCATCGCCTGAACGGCATGCCGTGACGATTGAGCCGTGGCGTTTGCCACGAATTCTTCTGGCGTCGTCCCGGCGGCAGCGAGGATATCCCTTGGCACATAACATTGGCCACGGGCGCGATGGATCGGCAGCAGCCGCAGCAATCCCGTGATCGCCTGCGCGCAGCCGGCATGGCCGGAAAGCTCCGCATGCTTCGGCGCCTGGTCGGCATCGAGCACCAAAGCGGCAAGCTGGATCAGCGCTGAAGCGGTTTCGCCGCAATAGCCTTCCAGATCGGTGCGCGAGGGCATTGGGTCGTCGTAGAGGTCAAAGATACGGGCTTCGAGATAGTTGTCGAAGGCCGCAACCGGAAGGCGATAGGTGTCGATCGCCGCCATCAGTGCCGTGGCGACAGGATGTCCAGCGCCGGCTTCCCTGTCGCCGGAGGCGATGACATCGCGCCACCATTGCAGTCTGATCTCGCCAGGCATCGGCTCGCTGACGCGGTCGCGGATGCCTGAAATCTCGGCGTTGAAGGCATAGAGCGCCAGCACAGCCTGACGCTTATCTTCGGGTGCATAAAGTGCCGCGAGATAGCGGTCGCGGTCGGCAGTACGCACCGCTTCCATCAAAGCCTTCGCTGCGCCGTTCGCCTCGTTCACGGTCAGTCGACAGCAATGAAAGCGGCGGCCACCGCGCGCTCTTCTGCAAGCAGCACGTTGTAGGTACGCACCGCAGCTCCGGTCGACATCGGATCGGCCGAGATCTTGGCGGCCTTGAGTGCTGCCCTGAGTGGCTCGGGCAAGCGCCGCAATTCCTTGCCCATGCCAACAAGCAGGATTTCCACCTGCCCCGCCTCGGCGAAGAGCTTTTCGAAATCCGACGGCTGCAGCGCCATCGGGTCAGCAGGCTGCCAGCCATAAATGCCGGACGGCAGGCACAGGATCGAACCGCGATGTGACATGTCCGCGAACCGGAATCCGCCGTCGCCATAGGCGTCGACGGGCGCCCGCCCGGGGAAATGCGCTTCTCGGATGATCAGCCCTGCCATATCCAGTTACGACTTGGTCGGGTGAGCGCTGGCCGGCACCGCCGGCTTGTGGTTGCCCTTGTCGTCAGCATCAATGCCTGCCGGGCGCAGCCTGAACAGGATGAGCAGCGGGCCGGCGACGAAGATCGACGAGTAGGTACCGACCACGATGCCGAAGATCATTGCCAGCGTGAAGGACCGGATGACCTCGCCACCGAATAGGTAGAGCGAAATCAGGGCGAGCAGCGTCGTCAGGCCCGTCAGGACCGTACGCGACAGCGTCTGGTTCATCGACAGGTCGAGCAACTGCTCGATCGGCATCTTCTTGTACTTGCGCAGATTTTCGCGGACGCGATCGTAAACGACGACGGTGTCGTTGATCGAATAGCCGACGATGGTCAGGATCGCCGCGATACTGGTCAGGTTGAACTCGATGCCGGTGACGACGTAGAGGCCTACCATCATTGTCACGTCGTGGATGGTGGCGAGAATGGCGCCAAGGCCGAACTGCCACTCGAAGCGGAACCAGATGTAGACCAGCATTGCCAGCATCGCGGCCATCACGCCCAGCGCGCCATACAATGCAAGTTCGCTCGACACCGTCGGGCCAACCGATTCAACACGGCGGAAATCGTAGTCGTTGGAAAGTTCGCCGCGCACCTTCTCGACCACGCTTTGCTCGGCATTGTCGCCGGCCTTCTGGCCTTCGACCCGGATCAGCAAGGTGCTTGCCGCGCCGAATTCCTGGACCTGAACGTCACCGATGTTGAGCTCGCTCAGCCGTGCGCGCACGTCGGACGAACTGGCATCGCCGCTTTTGGCCTGCACCTCCAGGCTGGTTCCGCCCTTGAAGTCGATGCCGTAATTCATGTCGATGGTGAAGAACAACGCCATAGCCGCAAGCGACGCTGCAGCAGACAGCGCGAAGGCATAACGGCGCAGCCCCATGAACGAGAATTTGGTGTTGTCCGGCACGAAGCGCACGAAACCCCTGGGCAGTTCCTTGGGCTTGGCGCGGCGCAGCCAGATCGCCACCAGCCAACGGGTCAGCGTAAAGGCGGTGAACACCGTCGTCACGATACCGATGGCCAAGGTGACGGCAAAGCCGCGCACCGGACCCGAGCCGAGATAAAACAGGATGATCGCTGCGATGAAAGTGGTGAAATTGGCGTCGACGATGGTCGCCAGCGCGCGCGAAAAGCCTTGATCGAGCGACTGCACGAGCGAGCGCCCGAGTTGTCGTTCCTCACGCACGCGCTCGTAGATGATGACGTTGGAGTCGACCGCCATGCCAACGGTCAAAACGATACCGGCGATGCCGGGCATCGTCAGCGTCGCGCCCAGAATGGACAAGATGGCGATAATCAACGCCACGTTGGCGGCAAGGGCGATATTGGCGATGATGCCGAGCGTGCCATAGGCAACCAGCATGAAGGAAACGACGAGAATACCGGCGATCACCGAGGCAAACTTGCCCGCCGCGATCGAGTCGGCACCAAGGCTTGGGCCGACAGTGCGTTCCTCGACGATGGTCAGATCGGCCGGCAACGCGCCGGCGCGCAGCAGAACGGCCAGGTCGTTGGCGCTCTCAGCGGTGAAGTTACCGGAAATCTGCCCCGAACCGCCGAGAATCGGCTCATTGATACGCGGCGCCGAGATCACCTGGTTGTCGAGGATGATGGCAAACAGCTTGCCAACGTTTTGTTGGGTGGCCTGACCGAAGCGCGATGCGCCCTTGCCGTCGAAGCGGAAGGATACGACCGCCTCGTTGGTGCGCTGATCGAAGGTCGCCTGCGCATCGGTGAGGTTTTCGCCGGACACGATGACGCGGTTTTCAATCAGATACGGAACCGGGGGATCGTCTTGCGAATACATCACGGTCGAGCCCGCCGGCGGACGACCCTGCATTGCCTCCTGCGGCGACATCGACTGGTCGACCATCTGGAAGGTCAGCTTGGCGGTCTTGCCGAGGATTTCCTTGAGACGGGTCGGGTCCTGGAGACCCGGAACCTGAACGAGGATGCGGTCGGCACCCGCCCGCTGGATGATCGGCTCGGTGGTACCGAGTTCGTTGACGCGGCGGCCGATGACTTCGATCGACTGGGTCACGGCGTTGTTGACGCGATAGTCGATGCCGGAATCAGTCAGCGTGTAGCGCAAAAGGCCAGGCTCAGGCTCGTCGAGCGCAAGCTCGCTCACCGAGCCCGTGCCGAGCAGGCCCGACGAAATCGGCGCGATCAGCGTGGCCAGCGCCTTTTTCGCCGCTTCGACTTCGTTCGGATCGGTGATGCGGACCTGGATCGTCTTGCCCGTTCCAGTCAGGCCGGTGTAGCCGACCTTGGCGTCGCGCAGCATGGTACGGATGTCGTCACGGGTCGCCTGAAGGCGCTCGTCGACCAGCCCCTGCTTGTCGATGGACAGCAGAATGTGCGAGCCGCCTTGAAGGTCGAGGCCAAGTGTCAGTGCGCGCTTGGGAAACCATCCAGGAAGAGAGTCGAGCTGAGATTTGGTCAGCATGTTCGGGATGGTGAAAAGCACCCCGAGAAGCACGACAGCCCAGATCGAGATTGTCTTCCAGCGCGAAAAGTAGAGCATTTGGCCTCGTCCGTTAAGGCGTGAAAGCGGTGCGTCTCGCCTCGACTACGATTATTTCTTGGCGTTCTGGTTGGCGATTGGCTCGCCCTTGACCCGAACGTCTGAAATGGTGCCGCGCAGCGCAGTCACCTTGAGGCCGTTGCCCAGATCAACCTCGAGTTCATTGTCGTCGATGACCTTGGTCACCTTGCCGACGAAACCGCCGCCGGTAACAACCGTATCGCCGCGGCGGATTGCGGCAAGCATCTCGCCACGCTTCTTCAGCTGGGTACGCTGCGGGCGGATTATAAGAAAATACATGATCACGAAGATCAGCACAAACGGCAGAATGCTGATGAGAACGTCGGGCGTAGCCCCGGTGGCCTGTGCGTATGCCGGCGTGACGAACATGAATGTCTCCTGAGAAAGTATCGGGATACCGTACATCGGTGCCCCGGAAATGTGCGCGGAATATAGTCGCTAAAGCGACCAATGCAACTGCACATCCGGCCAGTTACGGCGCTTTTCCGCGTTGTTTGAGCGTGTTACAGCGTCGCGCGTCATTTGAAATGTAGAGACCGACAGGATTAGCCATGGAAAAGACGTTCGAAGCACTCAACGACAAACTCGAGCGTCTGATCGCCGCGGTAGCCAGACTGGCGCCCGTACCTGCTCCTGAGACCGATCTCGACACGGCCGATTGCTATGTCTGGGCGGCGGATCCCGGCTATCTCGAGCCCGTCCACCGCGTCAACCGCGTCGACATCGGCCTGATCAAAGGCGTCGACCGTGTCCGCGACATCCTTGTCGACAACACAGAGCGCTTCGCCGCCGGCTTGCCCGCCAACAACGTGCTTTTGTGGGGCGCGCGCGGCATGGGCAAGTCGTCGCTGGTCAAGGCAGCCCACGCCACGATCAATGCTTCGGGCAAAAGTGCTGCCCCCCTCAAGCTGATCGAGATTCATCGCGAGGACATCGACACGCTGCCCAAGCTGATGAACCAGCTCAAGGCAGCACCTTATCGTTTCATCCTGTTTTGCGACGACCTGTCGTTCGACCATGACGACACGTCCTACAAGTCGCTCAAGGCCGCGCTCGAAGGTGGCGTCGAAGGCCGGCCGGGCAATGTGATCTTTTACGCGACCTCGAACCGCAGGCACCTGTTGCCACGCGACATGATCGACAATGAGCGCTCCACCGCGATCAACCCGTCCGAAGCCGTCGAGGAAAAAGTCTCCCTGTCGGACCGCTTCGGCCTGTGGCTGGGCTTCCACAAATGTTCGCAGGACGAATATCTCGACATGGTCAGCGGCTATGCCAGCTACCACGGCCTCGACAGCGATCCAGAATCGCTGCGTGCCGAAGCGCTGGAATGGGCAACGACGCGCGGCAGCCGCTCCGGTCGCGTCGCCTGGCAGTTCATCCAGGATTTGGCCGGTCGCCTCGGCAAATCGCTCAAGGACTGATGCTCCCCAAACGAAAACGCCCGCCCCTGATTCGGGACGGGCGGAACTGGCAGGTCTGATGGAGGTCAGACGACCCGCGAAATCATTCCAGATAGCCGCTCGGATCGACCGGCGTTGAATTCTTGCGCACTTCGAAGTGCAGCTTCGGCGCGTCGGTGCTGCCGCTCATGCCCGAAAGTGCGATCTCGTCGCCACGCTTGACCTTCTGGCCGCGCTGAACCTTCAGCTGGCTGGCATGACCATAGACAGTGACGAGGCCATTCTCGTGACGCACCAGCACGGTGTTGCCGAACTCCTTGAGCCCGTCGCCGGCATAGATGACCACACCGTTTTCGGCAGCCTTGACGGGCGTACCTTCCGGCACCGAGATGTCGATACCGTCATTCGACTTGCCGCCGCCCTTGCCATAGTTGGCAACGACCCGGCCGCGCACCGGCCAGCGCATGCGATCGATGCCGGTGGCATTCGGCGCGGGTGCCGACGATTCTTCGGCCTGCTCGACCAGCTTGTCTTTCTTCGGCGGCGTATAAGAAGCAACCGTGGGTGCATCGGCAGCGGGCTTCGCCGCGGCAACGGCCGGCTTGGCCGGAGCAGGCGTGCTTGTGACCACCGGATCGATGGCAGCGGGCTTTGCAGCGGCAACGGCCGTGGTCGCGCCAGGCACCTTCAGCGTTTGACCGATACGGATGCGGCCGTCCTGCAGGCCATTGGCCTGCTTGAGTGCTGCGGTTGTGACGCCGAGCTTTTGAGCGATGCGGTTGAGCGTATCGCCCTCCGCAACCTTGTAGCCACCACCGGCACCAACCGGCTTGGCATTCTTGTCAGCCGAGGAGTCGAGCTGCGCGACAGCACCTTCCCTGGTCTTGGGCTGCTGCGGCAACACCGCAACCTTGTCAGTCGACAGCGGCGGATTGGCCGGCAGCGGCTTCTTGGTCGGCAGCTTGAGCGTGTTCTGTTCTGCCTGCGCCGTCTGCGGCTGGGCTAGCGTAGCTGCGGCGCGATCGACAATCGGCGCCTGCGCTGTGCGAACAGGAGCCGGGGCAAGCGTGGGAGCCTGAGCGACAGGTGCCGGCAGAGGCTGCGACGAAACCGGCTGAAGGCTGCCACGGCTAACCGAACCCGAACTGCTGGGGGCTACGGGCGCTGCCGCCATCTGGGGATCGCCCGGATAAGGCTGCGGCTGCTGCTGATTGTTGATGATCGACTGCTGGTTAGGCGTCGATGCCGTAAAGAGATCGTCGACGCCACCGCCGCCAAATCTCGACACTCCGGAACTGCACCCTGCCGCCATACCGGCAACCAGCAGCACGGCGCTACCGCGCGCCAGAGAGCGTTTATTCGTCTTCAAAATACTGAAACGCATCGCACTGACCCGCGCTTTACCCGATACCAACTAGGCTTGATTAAAGCGCGTTAATGTTACTGGTCGGTTAAGAGGATCAAATAAATCAAATGCTTCATGAATGGCGCTCGCGCACGGCCAAGCGCCACCAGCTGTCTGGTTCATGACCAAAACTTGAGAACGATTTTTGGCTACAGAATGGCAGCGACGCCGCGGGCCAGCCCCTGCAGGCGGACAACGCCCAGATCTTCGCGTTCAAAGCGGCTGCCGATCTTGGTGAGCTTGCACAGCACCTGCTCGCCCTCTTCGGGACCGATAGGTGCAATCATCGTGCCGCCGCTCGAAAGCTGGTCGACGAACATGCGCGGGTAGCTGTCGAATGCCGCCCACACCACGATGCGGTCGAACGGCCCCTCGCCCGGCAACCCGTTGGAACCGTCGCCCTGGCGGACCAGCGCGTTATTCAAGCCGAGAACCTCAAAGCGCTGGCGCGCCTGTTCGGTCAGCGTCTTGAAGCGGTCTATCGTGACGACACGACCGGCGAGCCGGGCCATGACCGCCGCCGTATAGCCCGAGCCGGTTCCGACTTCGAGCACGCGGTTGCCCTGTTCAATGTTGAGCGCGGCAATGACCGAAGCCTGGAGATCGGCACCTTCGATCGCCTCACCGCATTCGATCGGCAACATGCGATCCGACCAGGCGATAGAATGGAACTGGCCGGAGATGAAGTCGCGCCTGGGCGTCGCCTCGAAAGCTGCGATGAGATTTTTCGGAACGATGCCGCGCCCACGCAGGCGAAGGAGAAAGGCGGCGAAACCTTCACGGTCGTCCGGCATCATGTTCATGCAATTGCCTTGGCCAATCGATCGCGCAATTCATGCGCCGTCATGTCGAGCTTGAGCGGGGTCACGGAGATCTGCTTGTTGCGTACGGCATGAAGGTCGGTGCCTGGCTTCAACACCGGCTCGTCGCGGCCGAAACGCAGCCAGTAATAGGGCAGGCTGCGGCCATCGCGGCGTTCCTCGACCCAGATGCCGTAAGACAGCTTGCCCTGGCTCGCCACAACAGGCCCTGTCACCTCTTCAGGCGGACAATTGGGGAAGTTGACGTTGAGCAGCACCCCGATCGGCAATTCGGTCGAAATCAGCTTGCGCAGCAGCGCCGGCGCCAATGCTTCGGCCGTTTCATAAGGAACGATGCGCTCTTCGTTCTCGTAGACGTAGGCCTGGCTGAGCGCGATCGAGCGGATGCCGATCAGCGCCCCTTCCATGGCACCGGCAACGGTGCCGGAATAGGTCACGTCGTCGGCGACATTCAGACCCGAATTGATGCCGGACAGAATCAGATCCGGCGGCTCCGGCAGGATCTTACGCGCGCCCATGATGACGCAATCGGTCGGCGTGCCGTTCACCGCATAATGCTTGTCGCTGATCTTGCGCAGCCGAAGCGGCTCGGAGATCGAAAGCGAATGCGCATAACCCGACTGGTCGGTCTCCGGCGCCACCACCCAGACATCGTCCGACAGCTGGTTGGCGATCCGCTCCAGGCAGGCAAGGCCTTCAGCGTGGATGCCGTCGTCGTTGGTCAGCAGGATACGCATGTCACTTCATTTCGATCTTGGAGAGACCACCCATGTAAGGACGCAGGACTTCAGGAATCGTTACGCTGCCGTCCTCGTTCTGGTAGTTTTCGATCACTGCGATCAACGCGCGGCCGACAGCCACGCCCGAGCCGTTGAGGGTGTGCACAAAACGCGTGCCCTTCTCTTCCTTCGGACGGTAACGCGCGTCCATGCGGCGCGCCTGGAAGTCGCCGCAGACCGAGCAGGACGAGATTTCGCGATAGGTGTTCTGGCCCGGCAGCCAGACTTCGATGTCGTGGGTCTTGCGCGCGCCAAAGCCCATGTCGCCGGTGCACAGCACCATGGTGCGGAACGGCAGCTCGAGCTTCGTCAACACAGCCTCGGCGCATTCGGTCATGCGATCATGCTCGGCAAGGGCGCTTTCGGCGTCGACGATCGAAACCAACTCAACCTTGTAGAACTGGTGCTGGCGCAGCATGCCGCGCGTATCACGGCCAGCAGAGCCCGCCTCTGAGCGGAAGCATGGCGTCAGCGCGGTCATGCGCAGCGGTAGCTGCTCATTCGCCAGGATTTCTTCGCGCACCAGATTGGTCAGGGGCACCTCGGCGGTGGGGATCAGGCCAAGTCGGCTTTCGCCATGGGGCACGAAGAACAGGTCTTCTTCGAATTTCGGCAGCTGGTTGGTGCCAAACAGCACCTCGTCGCGCACCAGAAGCGGCGGCTGCACTTCGGTGTAGCCATGTTCGGTCGTGTGCAGGTCGAGCATGAACTGGCCAAGCGCGCGCTCAAGACGGGCAAGCTGCCCCTTGAGCACGGTGAAGCGCGAACCGGAAAGCTTGGCGGCACGCTCGAAATCCATCAGGCCAAGCGCTTCGCCGATCTCGAAATGCTCCTTCACCCAGTTCGGGCGCGGCGGAACCGTGCCAACCTTGCGCAGCACGACATTGTCGTTTTCGTCCTTGCCGACCGGCACGTCTTCGAGCGGCACGTTCGGGATCACGGCAAGTGCCGCGTCGAGCGCCTTGTCGAGCTCGCGCTCGCGGCCTTCGCCGTCCTGAATGAAGCCCTTGATCTCGGCGACTTCGGTTTTCAGCTTCTCGGCGAGCGCGGAATCACCCGAGCGCATCGCATTGCCGATCTCCTTGGATGCAGCGTTGCGGCGCTCCTGCGCTTCCTGCAGCTTGGAGACATGGGCGCGACGCGCCTCATCCTTGGCGATCAGGTCGTCAACGGTCGCTCTCGCCACCTCGGCCGACTGCCCGCGCTTGCCAAGTGCATCGGCAAGCGCCCCAGGGTTCTCACGAATCCATTTGATATCAAGCATTTAAAAATTCCGGTCGTCGCGGTTGTCGAAACGACCGCGACGGCGGATCGAGCTGTCAGCTAGCGTTGGTGCCGCTGCCTGTGCCTTCGAGCGAGGTCGATGCTGCAGGCGATTGCTTCTCGGCGGTGCTTTCGCCCGCGTCCTGCGTTTCGCTCGCCACACGATCCTTCTCGCGGTTTTTTTCGATCATCCGGGCGGTCCAGATGGAAATCTCGTAAAGAAGGATCGTGGGAAGGGCAAGGCCGATCTGGCTGACCGGGTCTGGCGGCGTCAGCACGGCTGCCACCACGAAAGCGAGAACGATCGCCCATTTGCGCTTGTCGGCCAGCCCCTGCGAGCTGACCAGGCCCACCCGCGCCATCAGCGTGGTCACCACCGGCAGCTGGAACACCAGGCCGAAGGAGAAGATCAGCGTCATGATCAGGCTGAGATATTCCGACACCTTGGGCAGCAGCGAAATCTGCACCTGATCGTCGGTGCCGGCCTGCTGCATGGCGAGGAAGAACCACATCACCATGGGCGTGAAGAAGAAATACACCAGTGACGCGCCCATCAAGAACAGGACAGGCGAGGCGATCAGGAACGGCAGGAATGCATTGCGCTCGTTCTTGTAAAGACCGGGCGCGATAAACTTGTAGATCTGCGTGGCGATCAGCGGGAAAGCGATCACCAGCCCGCCGAACATGGCGAGCTTGATCTGGGTGAAGAAAAATTCCTGCGGCGCGGTGTAGATCAGCTCGACCTTGTGCGGGTCGAGACCTGCCCATTTCGTCGCCCATTTGAACGGGATGACGAGCAGGTTGAATAGTTGCTTGGCAAAGAAGAAGCAGACCAGGAAGGCGACGAAGAAGCCGCCAATGGACCACATCAGCCGCGTACGCAGCTCGATCAGATGTTCGAGAAGCGGGGCCGAGGACTTTTCGATCTCGTCGTCTTCGGCGCTCACGAGGCTTTTCCTGCTTTGGTCGCCTTCGCAGCGACGGTCTTCTTGGGCGCAGCAGCCTTGGCAGGTGCCGCCTTCGGTGCCGCGGCCTTGGCAGACGCTACACTCGCCTTGGCTTTCGCGGCGGGCTTGGCTTCAAGCGCAACCTTTGGCTTGGCTGTGGTTTTCGGCTTCGCGGCAACTTTTTCAGCCTTGGCCGCAGCAGGCACCGGCGTCGCCTTGACCTCGGCAGCCGGAAAGACCGGTGCCGCAGGCATGGCTTCGGGTCCGGCAACGCCCGGCATCGCCGCTGCGCCGCTCTTCAACGGCTCGGCCGGATGCACTGCATCGGCGGCTGGATCCGCCGGCGGCGCAGGCTGTGTCGGCTTCATTGCCGTATCGATGCCGGCGCGCACATCGGCGGCGGCCTGTTCGAACGGATTGAGCTGCTTCCTGATTTCGTTGGCCGGATTGAGGCCACGGATCTCGTCGATCGACTTCTTGACGTCGTCGAGCTCGGCCTCTTTCATCGCCTCATTGAACTGGCGCTGAAAATCGCCCGCCATGGAACGTGCCTTGGCCGTCATCCGCCCGATGGTGCGGAGCATCTTGGGCAAATCCTTCGGGCCGACGACAACGATCATGACGACCGCGATCACCAGCATTTCGGTCCAGCCGATTTCAAACATGTCGGTGCGATCCGGCTAGTGCATGCGCCTGAAAATCAGCGACGATTTTCGGAAAGGATCATGCACGGATTCAAGAAGCTTACAGCGGCCTTCGCGCGCCCAAATGGACGCGCGGCGCTGTATCAAGGTGAGGTCTCAGCTCTTGCTGGCCTTTTCCTTGGTCGAATTCACGGCCTCGTCGTTGCGATGCTCGACCGTCTTGGAGTCGTCGGCTTCGTCTTCCGACATACCCTTCTTGAAGCTCTTGATGCCCTTGGCCATATCGCCCATCAACTCGGGGATCTTGCCGCGACCGAAGAGCAGCAGCACGACGACCAGAACGATCAGCCAGTGCCAGATTGAAAACGAACCCATTGAACTCTCTCTTGAATAGTTTCCCTGCGATTGATCTAGGCTCTTTCGCTTCCAGATTCAAACACTAGAACGTCCGCTTTCCGAAGCGACAGCCATATATCACGTGCTTTTGCGGACAAAGCGCCGCAGCGTATACGCGCCCTCACCGGCGTCTCGGCGCCCGGCACCGCAAGTTCAAGCAATTCAACGACACCTAGATAGCGCCTGGAGATGATGCGAGCCTGAGTTTCGCCAGTGGTTTCGCTGACATCGATACCGGTGAGTCGCACCGCGACCGACACTTGCGTGCCATCGGCGATCTCGGTTTCGACCTCGCCGACCGGCGTATCGGCATAACCATCGACGACCTTGGCCGAAAAGACGTTGAGCTCGGAGAAAAAGCCGGCGACAAAAAGGTTTGCCGGGCGCAGGTAAAGATCATCCGCCCTGCCCGTCTGTACAAGCTTGCCATCCTTGAGCAGGGCGATGCGGTCGCCCATGCGCATCGCCTCTTCGGCATCATGGGTGACGACAATTGCGGTTGCGCGGCTTTCGCGCAGAATCGCCAGCGTCTCGGCCCGCACTGAATCCTTGAGGCGCGAATCAAGGCCGGAGAACGGCTCGTCCATCAGCAGCACCGCCGGGCGTGGCGCGAGAGCTCGCGCTAACGCAACGCGCTGCTGCTCGCCACCGGACAATGCGTGCGGATAATTGTCGGCATAATGTTCGAGGTCGACGCGGGCGAGCGCGATCAGTGCTTCGCGCTTGCCCTCTTCGCGCGACAGCGCGGTCAGGCCAAAGCGGACATTGTCCAGGATGGTGAGATGCGGAAACAGCGCGAAATCCTGGAAAACCAGGCCGATGGAGCGTTGTTCCGGCGGCAAGAACACCGACGGCCCGGCGATTTCCTTGCCGTTCAACAGCACCCTGCCCGACTTTTGCGCTTCGATGCCCGCGGCGATCCTCAGCAGCGTCGTCTTGCCGGAGCCGGACGGGCCGAGCAGGCATAGCACTTCGCCCGGTTCTGCGGCCAGGCTGATATCGCGCAGCGTCTCTGCACCATTGGCGAAGGAATGGCGGATGTTTTCAAAGGCCAGACGCGCGGCAAAGGTTACGCCCGCTGTCACGCGGGATGTCGTCTGGGCTTGATTGGTCGTCACAGGATGGACCTCCTGGGGCCGGTTCCACACCGGCGCCGGTCAATCATCTGTGACGCGAGGTGTCAACAGGCCAAGCTCTTCGAGATCGATGTCCGTCAGCGGATCCTCGTCTTCGGAGAGCAGGTCCGGGTCGGATGGCGGCAGCGGCACCGAGAAACCGGGCGGCATGCGGGTCGACAGCAGGCCAGCGCCCTTGAGCTCCTCCATACCAGGCAGGTCGCGGATCTCCTCCAGCCCGAAATGGTCGAGGAACTTTTCGGTGGTGCCATAGGTTACAGGCCGGCCCGGCGTCTTGCGACGTCCGCGCATGCGCACCCATTCGGTTTCCATCAGCGTGTCGAGCGTGCCCTTGGAGGTCTCGACACCCCTGATGTCCTCGATCTCGGCGCGTGTTACCGGCTGATGGTAGGCGATCACACTGAGCACTTCGAGGGCGGCACGCGACAGCTTCTTCTGCTGGATGGTGTCGCGGCTCATCAGGAAGGCAAGATCACCAGCTGTGCGGAAGGCCCAGGCGTCTGCGACACGCACAAGGTTGACGCCTCGGCGCTCATAGATGCGCTGCAATTCGGCCATGGCGGCGGGAACGTCCACGCCTTCCGGCAGCCGCGACACGAGTTGCCGCTCGCTCACCGGATCAGCGCTGGCAAAAACGATTGCTTCGGCCATGCGCACCGCTTCAGCCAGATGCAGGCGTGCTGCCGGATTCTGCTTGATGGTCTCTCCATCCTCGTCGTCGAGGGAGAATGGAACGACGTTTGATCCTTCGGTCATGACGCACCTTCGGTCTGCGCGGCTGCGGGCTGGCGTTCACGCAGGTAGATCGGCGCAAACGGCTCGTGCTGGCGGATTTCGACGCTTCCATCGCGGACCATCTCGAGGCTGGCGGCAAAGGAACTGGCGATCGCCGTCGCCCGTTCTTCCGGGCCGGTCATGTATTGGAAGAGGAAATGATCGAGCGCAGTCCAATCCTTCAGTTCGCCGACCATGAGCATGAGCATGTCGCGCGCCTGCTTCAGCGACCAGACACTCCGTCTGGCGATCTGCACATTGGTGATTGCCTGACGCTGGCGCTGGCCGGCGTAGGCGCTCAAGAGGTCGTAGAGCGAAGCCGAATACTCGTTGCGCTTGTCGATGATGACCATTTCCGGCGCGCCGCGCTGGAACACATCGCGGCCGAGCCGGTTGCGGTTGACCAGCCGCGAAGCTGCATCGCGCATCGCTTCAAGCCGCTTCAGCCGGAACTGCAGGACAGCGGCCAGTTCCTCGCCGCTCTCGCCTTCGTCGCCGGGCAGCTTGGGGATCAGAAGCTTCGACTTGAGGAAGGCGAGCCACGCCGCCATCACCAGATAGTCGGCGGCAAGCTCGAGCCGGAGAGCACGGGCCTGCGACACGAAGATCAGATATTGCTCGACAAGGGCAACGATCGAAATGCGGGAGAGGTCGACACGCTGGCTGCGCGCCAGATGCAAAAGAAGATCGAGCGGGCCTTCAAAGCCGGCGACGTCGACAACCAGCGAGGGGTCGTCCGTCGTACGGTCGTCGGCGTTCTCCGCCCACAGACGGTCCATCGGTGCGGGCTTTTGCGCCTTGCTTTCCAATGCTTCCGCCAAATCCGTGCCTTCTCCTTGAGGCTATGCAACTGCCTCGAAATAGTGTCCGAATTCCGCCCGCAGCGCCTTTTCGGCACTTTCCAGCGGCTTGCCGGTAAAGCCAATGCAGTGAAGAACAAGATCCGCACCCGCCGCAAGGATTGCCGCAGCCTTTGGCCGGTAATCCCCAGAAAGCGCCTTAGGCGATGTGCGTGATTCGCGCATGACGCAAGCTTAGCGCCTTTTGGGCCGCGATAGAATCGTTGCTACTGCCGACCACAAACGAAAACGGCGCAGCCTGGCTGCGCCGTTATCTGATCTGTATGTGGCGAGTTTACTTCGAGACGAAGCAGTTGCCGCCAGCTGTCTTGTAGCTCTCGCACAGGCTGATCGCCTCGTTGCGGGTCGCTGCCGGCACGCGGACGCGCCAGAAGGTACCCTTGCCGGCGATGTCGGCCTTGACGATGCTGGCTTCGCGACCGTTGAGCACGCTGCCGTACTTTCGGACGAGGTCCTGATAGGTCGACTTCGCCGCTTCCTCGCTCGGCTGCGAGGCAATCTGCATCGCCCAGGCACCGGAAGCAGCGGCTGTCGGAGCCGAAGGCGCGACTGCGGCAACCTGATCAGGCTTGACCTCGCCGACGACGTTGACAGGCTGCTGCGAAGGACGCTGTGGCGCGACTGGAGCCTTGGCCAGCGTGTTTGCCGACTGGGCGGGCTTGGCGACAGGGGCCAGCGCAGGCTGGGCCGGCACGGTGCCGGTGGCTTCGCCTGTCGAGGCAACGCGTTGCGGTGCCGGATCGGCAGGTTCGGAGGCTGCAACAGCGGCCGGAGCTGGTTCTTCGCGCGGCACCAGCGTGCCATCAGGCCTCACCACCATGGTGCGGACCTTGCGCGGCGCAACAGCCGACGTCTCGGTGCTGGTGTCCGGCTGATCGGACTGAGCCGTCTGCGCAACCCGATCTCCGGACTTCGCGGTCGGTGCTGCATCCGTCTCGTCTGCGTTGAGCGGCAGCGTGTCGGAAATGGCCTCGTCGTCCTGTGCCGTGACGTCGATCGGCTCTTCGGTGTTCGTGACCAGCTTTTGCTGAGCCGGGGCACCGGGAGCGGTACCGCCTGCAACGCGGTCATAGACCTTGCTGTCCTGGTTCGGCACGGTCGTGCCACCAGGGTTTTCCGGCTTGACCTTGATCGGGCTCTCGTCGGCCTTGACGATGACTGGCGTGCCAGCCCCCTCGCTGCCGCCGAACGACAGCGCCCATGCGCCGATGCCGCCGACAATGGCGACCGCGCCAACGACAGCAGCGATCATCATGCCGCGACGCGCAGGGCTGGATGCAGCCGGCGAGCCCGGCAGCGCTTCCATCGCCTCGTCGAAATCGGGATCGTAGTCGAAATCGTCAGCCGGAGCCTGCTTAAGCGGCGCGTTGCCCTGCTGCATGCCGCCGAGGTCGAAGCCTGTCGGGCGCTCACCGCCCTGCTGCGTCGAGGACTGGCGCCCGGCATACATGGCAGCCGCCGCACCGGCGACCGCACCGGCCGCAGCGGGAAACTCGCTCTGCTGTGCGACATCGCCATCACGCAGCGTCTTGCGATCGAAACCCGTGGCGTAAGGATTGGCCGCATAGCTTGACGAAGCAGGCTGATTGCTCGTGTCGGTCGAATTCATCTCGTTCATCAGGTTCGAGAATTCGCCGTCAAGATCGTCATAGGCCGGGGCCGGTGGCGCATCGTCTTCGAAGGAGAGCTCGGGAATGTCGAGATCGTCGGCAAGAGCAACGGCCTTTTCCGGCACATCGACAGTCTCGATATCGGGAGCGTCGTCGAAGGACGAAACGGCGGCGAAAAGCTCGGCTTCCAGATCGTCGGTCTCTTCGACAACCGGCTCAGCCTGCTGCGCATACGCCTCAGGCTCGGCGTGCGGCACATAGGCCTCTGGCTCAGCATACGGCACATAGGTTGCCGCAGGCGCCACATATGCCGCAGGCTCGTAGCTCGCTTCCGGTTGATAGCTCGGCTGCGTTGCAACGGCCGGCGTCGATGCGCGCGGCGCGACCGGCGTGCCCAGGCCCCAGCTGCGAGCCTGCTCATAGCGCGAGGCGGCGAGCGGGCGCAGCGGCGCTGCCACAGCTGCGGCGGCTGCCACAGGCGCAACGACTTCGGCGACCTCTGTCACGGCACTGCGTTCCAGGGCCATGTCGAAGGCGTCGTCGTCAAAGCTGACGTCGATATCGGCCTGATCGTCGTAGCTCGGCTCGGAATAGCCGGCATCAGCCAGTACCGGAGCCGCCTCTTCGGTGACTGCATAGTCTTCGACCTGCTGTGCGTCGTAGGACGGCGCATAGTCGGCGTCTTCATATTCTTGTTCTTGCGGCGCTACCTCGGCAGGCTGCTCTGGTGCCCACAGCGAGCTTACGAAAACGGGCTCAGGCTCGACTGCAACCGGCTCAGCGGCGCGCAGCGGCAACGGCTCGGACAGTGCCTTAGCCTGGTTGCTCATGGTGCCGAGCAACGCGTTCAGCTCGTCCTCGAGGCTGGTATCTTCGGCAGCGGCAACCGGAGCTGCCACCTGCGCGACCTCAGGCTCGTAAGCTGGCTCTTCAAAGGCAACAGGCTGATAAGCCGGCTCTTCGTCGCTCAGCGCATCCTGCAAGCGGCGCTCGAATTCGTCATAGTCCTCAGCCTGCGCAACCGGTGCAGCAATCGCCTGGGGTACTTCCACCAGGTTCGCTCGGGAATACGCGATTTCCGGCTCAGCCGGCTGATATTCGCCCAGCGTCAACTGATTGTCGGCAACGACCTCGGTCGTGGCATCCGCATCGTCATGGGCTGCGAAATCCATGTCGACATCGGCAAGGGCGACATCGAATTCGGCATCGAGATTGGCTTCGGCCGGGGCTTCATAAGCAACTGGAGCAGCCACATACTCGACGGGCTCTTCGACCGCCGGCAATTCGTCTTCGAGCGAAAAATCCTGCTCGAATGACGCGGCAACCGCATCGTCGAACGCAGCTTCGTGCGCGAAGTCAGCTTCAGGCGCGGCGGTGTAGGCGGGCTCCACGGCATAGCCGGGCTCTACGGCAAAAGCCGGTTCCGCTTCATAGGCCGGCTCTTCCGGGCGCAGCAGCTCGTCTTCAAGGGAAAATTCCTGTTCGAAGCTCGCCGCGACAGCGTCATCGAAGGAAGCCTCGGTGGCGAATTCCGGCTCAGAGGCCTGCGCATAGCTAGGCTCCACAGCATAGCCGGGCTCTACGGCATAAGCCGGCTCCGCGGCATAGGCCGGCTCTTCAGGACGCAGCAACTCGTCTTCAAGGGAAAAATCCTGCTCGAAGCTGGCCGCAACGGCGTCATCGAAAGACGTAGCGCCGAATTCTGGCTCATGGGCACGCGCATAGGCGGGCTCTTCGGACTGAGCATAGGCTACCGGCGCCGCCACGGGCGCATTGACCGCAGGCTCTTCAGCCTGAACGTAGGCCGCGACCTGTTCATCGCCGGCCAGTTCGCCGAGCAATTCCTTTTCCAGATCGATGCCGAAATCGTCGTCCATCTCCGGCTCGACACGGCCAGCGGGCGCGCCAACATCCTGGCGCACCACAGGCTGGCGCGGATCGAAGCCCATGATCCTCGTCAATTCAGCGAAGGGATCTTCGTCGGCGAAATCGTTCTTATCTGCGATCTTCAGCTGGGTTCTATCTGCCATTCGTTTTCCCGAACTCTCGCACTTTTTTCGGACGCAATGAACGTCGCGTAAGGTTGGCCCTTACCAGCGCAATGTGGGCAAAAGGTGACATGAAGTCCCGGAAAACCTAGCGCATTTCGGTCGGGGCATCCGCTCCGATCAACGCCAGGCCTGACGTCAAAACGTCCGAAACAGCCTGCACCAGCCCGAGTCTGGCATAGGTCAATTCTCGGTCGTTAACCTTAACAAACCGTAAGTCTGGGTTGTCGGTGCCACGATTCCAGTGACCGTGGAAGCTGCTGGCCAGATCATAGAGGTAGAAAGCCAGCCTGTGCGGCTCCATCGACTGGGCAGCAGATTCGATCAGGCGCGGATATTCGGCGAGCTTCTTGATGAGTGCGATCTCGCCTTCGTCGGTCAGCCGCTCGACCGCCCCGATCAGGCCCGGACGCGCAATCTCCGCTTCGCCGAGTTGCTCCTTGGCCTGCCTGAACACCGAGTGGCAGCGCGCCGAGGCGTACTGCACGTAAAACACCGGATTGTCCTTGGACTGCTCGGTGACCTTGGCGAAATCGAAGTCGAGCGGTGCATCGCTCTTGCGGTAGAGCATCATGAAGCGGATCGCATCGCGACCGACTTCCTCGACGACTTCGCGCAGGGTGATGAATTCCCCTGCCCGCTTGGACATGCGCACCGGCTCGCCGTCGCGGAACAGCTTGACCAGCTGGCACAACAGCACGTCGAGTTTCACGGCACCGTCGGTGACGGCGCGCGCAAGTGCTTCCATGCGCTTGACGTAGCCGCCATGGTCGGCGCCCAGCACGAACACCAACTCCTCGAAGCCGCGGTCGACCTTGTCCTTGAGATAGGCAACATCAGCGGCGAAATAGGTGAAGGCGCCGTCCGACTTGACCAGGGCGCGATCCATGTCGTCGCCGACCTCTGTCGAGCGGAACAAAGTCTGTTCGCGGTCTTCCCAGTCGTCCGGCTTCTCGCCCTTGGGCGGCGGCAGCTTGCCCTTGTAGACATGGCCCTTGAGCGTCAGGTCGCTGATCGCCGAGCGGATCGCCTTGGCATTGTCCTCATGCAGCGTGCGCTCGGAGAAGAACACTTCATGGCGCACGTTGAGCAGCGCCAGATCCTCGCGGATCATCACCATCATGGCGTCGATGGTACGATCCTTGATGATCGACAGCGCTTCATCTTCCGGCTTTTGCAACAGCTCGCGGCCGAATTCCTTGGCCAGGGCCTGGCCGACCGGCACGAGATAGTCGCCTGGATAGAGGCCAGCCGGAATTTCGCCGATGTCGTCGCCGAGCGCTTCCCGATAGCGCACCATCACCGAGCGGCCGAGCACGTCGATCTGCACGCCGGCGTCGTTGATGTAATATTCCTTGGTCACGTCATAGCCAGCGAAGCCCAGGATGTTGGCAAGCGCGTCGCCCACCACCGCACCACGGCAATGGCCGACATGCATCGGCCCGGTCGGATTGGCCGAGACATACTCGACATTGATGCGCTTGGAGTTGCCGGAGGCGGAGCGGCCGTAGTCGGCGCCGCGCGACAAAAGATCGGCAAGGTGCTTCTGCCAGAAACCGTCATGGAGCTTGAGGTTGACGAAACCGGGCCCCGCCACCTCGGCCTTCGCCACGTCGGCATCCTTGGCGAGTTCGGCCACCAGTCGCTCAGCAAGCGCGCGCGGGTTCTGTCCGGTCGGCTTGGCCAGCACCATGGCCGCGTTGGTTGCGAGATCGCCATGGGTGGCATCGCGCGGCGGCTCGACGGCAATGCGCGCGAGATCTAGCGCGCCGCCATCTCTAGGGGTCAATTCAAGCGCTTCGACGGCTTTGGTGATCCGCTCGTTGAAATCGGCGAATATGTTCATTGTCCGGGCTTTCGTAAGGCTATGACTGAGCTGCAGAGCCACCTTCAAAGTGACATTGCAGGTAAATGCTGATCTTGGTCCGGCCTAGCCCAAATCGGGCGTATGGTCAAACAAGCGGCGGTGTTCCTTGATCGCGTAGGTGTCGGTCATTCCGGCGAGGAAGTCGGCAACGGCGCGCGCCTTGATGCGGTCTTCGGCCCGATCGAGCCCTTCGCGCCAGCCCTCCGGCATGGCGCGCGGATCGGCGAAATAGACGTCGAACAGGTCACGCACGATCTTGTCGGCGTCGGCGCGCACCCGCATTACTTCAGAATGCCGGTACATGTTGCGGTAGAGAAAGGCCTTGAGCTCCTTCTCCGACACAGCCATGGCTTCCGAAAATGTCACCGTGACCTCGCCGGCGGCCCTGACCTCGTCGGCACTTTGCGGCGCGGCGCGCGCGATCTTTGCGGTGGCGGTCGAAATGACATCCTCGACAAAAAGCGTGATCTGCCGGCGCATCAACTCGTGACCGGTACGCACCGGATCGAGCGCCGGATAGCGCTCGCGCACCCCGCGCAGGATCGACGCCGGCAGCGATACCCCATCGAGCATGTCGAGCGTCAGCAGCCCTGCCCGCAGCCCATCGTCTATGTCATGGGTGTTGTAGGCGATATCGTCGGCAATCGCCGCACACTGCGCTTCCAGGCTGGCGAACTGGTCGAGTTCAAGATCATGCAGTTCTGAATAGTCGCGGATCGCCTGCGGTACCGGACCATTCAGGCCCTTGCCGGTTGAGTCGGTCAGCGGGCCATTGTGCTTGACCAGCCCTTCCAGCGTCTCCCAGGTCAGGTTGAGCCCGTCGAACTCGGCATAGCGCCGCTCGAGCCTGGTCACGATGCGCAAGGACTGGGCGTTGTGGTCGAAACCGCCCCAGGCCGCCATCTTTTCGTTCAGCGCGTCTTCGCCGGTATGGCCGAAGGGTGTGTGGCCGAAATCATGGACGAGTGCGATAGCCTCGGCCAGATCCTCGTCGCAGCGCAATGCGCGCGCCAAAGCGCGGGCGATCTGGGCAACTTCGATCGTATGGGTCAGGCGTGTGCGGAAATGGTCGCCCTCATGAGCGACAAATACTTGCGTCTTGTGCTTGAGGCGGCGAAAGGCGGTCGAATGGATGATGCGGTCGCGGTCGCGTTGGAACGGCGTGCGCGTCGGGCTTTCGACCTCGTCGAACAGACGCCCACGCGAACGCGCGGGATCGCAGGCATAGGCCGCGCGCGGCCGGTAGCCGAAACCGATATCGCCAAGTTGCCGTTCGCCTGCCATACTCCCCACCTGTTGACTTGCTACAGGTGGCTTCATACCTATCATAAGAAACCGAAAGCAAGGTGACGCCGATGGGCGCTGATGCCAAGACTGCCATGAAAGTCGACATGACTGAAGCCGCGGCCAAGCGGATTGCCAAGATCGTCGCTGGCGATCCCGGCAAAGTCGCGCTGCGAATCTCTGTCGAAGGCGGCGGCTGTTCCGGTTTTTCCTACAAGTTCGATCTGGTCGACGGACGCAACGACGACGACGTCGCCATCGAACGCGACGGTGCGACGCTGCTCGTCGACGAGATGTCGTTGATCTATATGGGCGGCTCGGTTGTCGATTTCGTCGACGACCTGATGGGCCAGTCGTTCCAGATCAAGAACCCCAACGCAGTCGCCGGCTGCGGCTGCGGCACCAGCTTTTCCGTCTAGCCATGCGCCGAGTCGGGGCGCTCCGTCAGGTTGCGCTCTCTGCCGGACGCGACATCGACGCCACGCTTGCCTTCTGGCTCGACGTGTTCGGCCTGCCCGTGCACGCCCGCTACGACCCGCCAGGCATCGCCTTCATCATCGCTGGCGGCACGAGACTGTTCTTCACTGGGGGCATACCGCAGGCGACCGTCTATCTCGACATAGACGACCTCGACAGCTTCCACGAAATGGCTTCCGATAGAGGCATCGCCTTCACCACCGCACCGACGCTGGTCCATCGCGATTCAAGCGGCGAGTTCGGCCCGGCCGGTGAATCCGAATGGATGGCCTTCCTGAAGGACCCCGCTGGCAACACGATCGGGCTTGTCGAGCGCAAGCCGAGCTGAACGAAAAAGGCCGCCCGTAGGCGGCCTTCGTCCATTCCATTCAACCAGAAGGTCAGGCTTCAGATGCCATCGCCGCTTCGCGGATTTCGGCTTCATTTTCCTTGGTGCCATTGAAGAAGGCGTTCAGCACCACGGCCGAAACCGAAGCCAGCAGAATGCCCGACTCAATCAGCGGGTGGATGTCATGCGGAATCCACATCTTGAAATCGGGTGCGACCAGCGGGATCATGCCGAAACCGATGGAGACCGCGACAACGAACAGGTTGTTGCGGTTGGTCTTGAAGTCGACATTGGACAGGATGCGGATACCCGTCGCCGCCACCATACCGAACATCACAAGCCCGGCCCCGCCCAGCACAACGGTCGGCAGCGCCTCAACCAGCGCGCCCATCTTGGGCACAAGGCCGAGAATGATCAGGATCACACCGCCTGCCACGCAGACGAAGCGGCTCTTGACGCCGGTGACCCCGACAAGACCGACATTCTGCGAGAAGCTGGTATACGGGAAAGTGTTGAACAGGCCACCGATGATGGTACCCAGACCATCGGTGCGCAGGCCCGCCGAAAGCATCGGCTGCGTCACCTTCCTGCCCGTCATGTCGCCAAGTGCCAGGAACATGCCGGTCGATTCAATCATTACGACGATCATTACCAGCACCATGGTGATGATCAGGATCGGATCGAAGATCGGCATGCCGAAGCGCAGTGGGGTGATGAGTTCGAACCAGCCGGCAGACGCCACCTTGTCGAAATGCATCATGCCGAGCGACGCCGTCAGCACGCCGCCGATGACGATGCCGAGCAGCACGGCGATGTTGGCCATGAAACCCTTGCCGAACCTGGCAATCGCCAGGATCGAGACCAGAACAACTGCCGAAATGCCGACATTGACGAGCGGCGCGTAAGCGGCGTTCGGCGCGGTCGCTGCGAGCGCCAGCTTGGCCGGGATCGGCGGAATGGTAGAACCCGTGGCCGCAGCCATGTCGGTCACCGTCTTCAGCCACTCGGCATGTTCGGGCGAAACGAGCTTGGGCGCGGTCGGGCCGAAGGGATTGCCGAAGATCCAGTTGATGCCGATACGCATCAGCGAAGCGCCGATGACCACGATGATGGTGCCGGTCACGACAGGCGGGAAGAACCGCAACATGCGGCTGACCAGTGGTGCTATGAGAAACGCCACGATGCCGGCACCGATGATGGCGCCGAAGATCATGCGGGCACCGTCTGGCCCCTGGTTGGCGTTGGCCATGGCGACCATCGGACCGACGGCAGCGAAAGTGACGCCCATCATGACAGGCAGCTTGATGCCGAACCATTGGGTCGCGCCGAAGGACTGGATGATGGTGACGACGCCGCAAACGAAAAGATCGGCGGAAATCAGGAAAGCGACCTGCTCCGGATCAAGCTTGAGCGCGCGGCCGATGATGAGCGGCACTGCGATTGCGCCAGCGTACATGACCAGAACATGCTGGATTCCAAGCGCGGTGAGACGAGGCGCCGGTAGCACCTCGTCCACAGGATGTGGACTTTTGGACATGGCATTTGTTCCCCTTTTGCCAGCCGGTCCAAAGAATGCCGAAGAGGACCGGTTCCCTTCTCCCAAGGGATGGTGCAGGATCGTCTGGAACGGCCTCGCAGGCTATCAATATTTATTTGAAATAATCGCGTGAAATTCATGAAGATCGTGACCTGGAATATCAACGGCGTCAGAGCCCGCATCGAAAATCTGGTGCATTGGCTCAAGGAGAGCGCGCCCGACATCGTTTGCCTGCAAGAAATAAAGACGGTCGACGATCAATTCCCGCGCCTTGAGATCGAAGCGCTTGGCTACAACGTCGAAACACATGGCCAAAAGGGTTTCAACGGCGTCGCTATACTTTCCAAGCTGCGCTTCGACGAGGTCAATCGCGGTCTGCCAGGCGATGATTCCGACGAACAGGCCCGCTTCATCGAGGGTGTCTTTTCGACCGACAAGGGCGCGCTGCGCGTCGTTTCGCTCTATCTGCCCAACGGCAATCCCGTCGGCACCGAAAAATTCCCCTACAAGCTGTCATGGATGGCGCGACTGGAACGCTGGGCGGCGGAACGGTTGGCGCTGGAAGAAGCACTCGTGCTCGCAGGCGACTATAATGTCATCCCCGAGGCGATCGACGCTCGCAACATCGAGGTATGGCTCGGCGATGCGCTGTACCAGCCCGAGACGCGCCAAGCATTCCGGCGGCTCGTGAATCTCGGCTTCACCGAAGCAGTGCGCTCGGTCACCGACCAGCCCGACGTCTACACGTTCTGGGATTACCAGGCCGGCGCCTGGCAGAAGAACAACGGCATTCGCATCGACCATCTGCTGCTGTCGCCCGAAGCCGCGAACCGATTCGCCTCGGCGTCGATCGAAAAGCATGTGCGTGGCTGGGAAAAGCCCTCCGACCATGTCCCCGTGGCCATCGACCTCAATCTCGAAGCGGCCTGACGAAGCTTCGCCGAAACCTCAAGGTTTTGGCGGATCAATCGCAATCTGACGCGGCTAGACCGTTCAAGTTTGACGAAAACACATCCTGCGAGAAGATGCCATGTACATCGCAATGAACCGCTTCAAGGTCCAGAACGGGACTGAAACCGCCTTCGAAGACATCTGGAAGAACCGCGATTCGACCCTCCATGAGATGAAGGGTTTTCGCGAGTTCTATCTGTTGCGCGGTCCGGTCAACGAAGCCGAAGGCTATACGCTCTACGCCTCCCACACGACCTGGGAGAGCAATGACGATTTCAGTGCCTGGACCAGGTCGGAAAACTTCCGCGCAGCGCACAAGAATGCCGGCTCTTCCAAGGCCTCTTATGTCGGCCACCCGCAATTCGAAGGCTTTTCGGTCGTCGAAGGCGCCTGACCAGTGATCGATTTCGCCCGCAGTATCCCAGTGCTGCCCTCGCCCGACATCACCGAGAGTCGAGATTTCTATCGCGATAAGCTTGGCTTCGAAATTATCGGCCCGGAAATGGACGACTACCTGATCGTGCGGCGGGGCGAGATCGAAATCCACTTCTGGAAATCGGACGACCGCAAGCTGCCTGAGGTGTCGTCCTGTTACATCAGAGGCGGCGAGGTACCGGCGCTGCACGCAGAGTATTCAGCTCGTGGCGTCGAGAAATTGAGTCCGTTCACCGTTCGGCCGTGGAACATGAAGGAATTCTACATTCACGATCCGCATGGAAACTTGCTACGCTTCGGCTGCGCGCCGGAAGAAATATAGATGGGGCAGGCCTTGGCCTGCCCCTTTTGATTTTACGCTGATGCCAGCAGGCTGGCGTTGCCACCAGCGGCAGTGGTGTCCACGCAGACAGCCCGTTCATGGGCATAGGCGGCGGGGTAGATCACCTCGCTGATCAGCGGCACGATCGGGCCCTTGCGCTCGGCAACCACCTTGCGGACGATGCGCATGCTCTCTTCGGTTCCCGAATAAGCCACGACATCTACGGCCAGCGAACGCGCCTCGACCGGATCGGGGCGGCCATCGATGGCAGAGATCGGCAGGCCCTTGCCGAGCAGCGCGTGGACCGCAGCCGGAGCACCAGGTGCTACGGCGAGAACCGCATTGCCAGCGGCAAGTGCCTGGATCGCCTGGGCCAGAAGCGTCTCTGCATCCGGCCCGAGGCAAAGCACGCGACCGCGCGGATTGAGCGACAGCGTGTTCGCCTCACCAGTCGGTCCGGGCAGGTCGATCTGGCCGAAATCGATGCTTGCCGCTGCCGCAATCGCCTCGGCACCCTTGCCACGCAGATGCTTGCGCAGGATGGCGATGCGGTCCGGCCGTGTCGCCCACTCGCCGGCATCGACAAGGTTGTCGACCAGTTCGGTCGCGGTGACCTTGTGGCCTTCCGGCAGCACAGTGCCTGCTTCGGGTGCCTTGCGGAAGCGGCGCAGATAGTGCGGTCCGCCAGCCTTGGGCCCAGTCCCCGACAACCCTTCGCCGCCGAATGGCTGCGAACCGACAACAGCGCCGATCTGGTTGCGATTGACGTAGATGTTGCCGGCGTGGATGCCGTCCATGATGTGCTGGACACGGCCTTCGATGCGGGTGTGCAGGCCGAAGGTCAGGCCGTAGCCCTTGCGGTTGATCGCAGCAATAACCTCGTCGAGCTGGTCAGCCTCAAAGGTTGCGACATGCAGCACGGGGCCAAAGACCTCGCGCTCCATCTCCTCGATGCCTTTGACCTGGAAGACGTGCGGCGCAACGAAGCGGCCATCGCTGGGCGCGTCGAGCTTGGCAATCAGCTTGCCCTTGGCCTCCATCTTTGCGCAATAGTCGCGGATCGAGTTCTGCGCCTCTTCGTCGATGACGGGGCCGACATCGGTCGACAGCTGCCACGGGTCGCCGATGTTGAGCGCCTCCATCGCGCCCTTCAGCATCTCGACCATCTTCTTTTCGACGTCGGTCTGGACGTAGAGCACGCGCAGCGCCGAGCAGCGCTGGCCAGCACTCTGGAACGACGAGGCCAGAACGTCGCGGATCGCCTGCTCGGGCAGTGCGGTGGAATCGACGATCATGGCGTTGAGGCCGCCGGTCTCGGCAATCAGCATCGCGTCGGGCGCGGCCGTCTCGGCAAGCTGCTTTTCGATCAGCTTGGCGACTTCGGTCGAGCCGGTGAAGCAGACGCCGGCGATGCGCGGATCAGCCGTCAGGGGCGCGCCGACTGTCGGGCCGTCGCCGGGCAAAAGCTGGATCACGTCTTCCGGCACGCCGGCTTCGCGCATCAGGGCAACCGCACGCGCAGCGATCAGCGGGGTCTGCTCGGCCGGCTTGGCGATCACAGAATTGCCGGTAACGAGAGCGGCTGCAATCTGGCCGGTGAAGATGGCGAGCGGGAAATTCCACGGCGAGATGCACACAATGGCGCCGCGTGCCGCAGTGCCTGCTTCCGCCTTGTCAGCCTCGGCCGCGTAGTAGCGAAGGAAATCGACTGCTTCGCGCACTTCGGCTACGCCATCGGCCAGCGATTTTCCCGCTTCGCGGGTCGCAAGAGCGAAGAACTCGGCGGCGTTTGCTTCATAGAGATCGGCGGTGCGGCGCAGGATGGCGGCGCGTTCGGCGACGGGCTTGGCCGCCCAGGCCGGCTGCGCCTCGATGGCGAAACGAACGGCTGTCGGCACCTGCTTCGCGGCTGCTTCGGTTACCGTGCCGACGACGTCCTGCGGCTTTGCCGGGTTGATCACCTGACGCGACGCGCCGTAGCCGGCGGCGCGGGTGATCGGCTTTGCCGTCCACCTGTCCGGGCCCTTGAATTCAGCCCTGGCCTTGTCGAGTGCGGCAAGCGTCACCGGGTCGGTGATATCCCAGCCTTTTGCGTTCTTGCGGCCGACGCCGAAAATCGCGGCAGGTGCCGGGATCGCCGGATTGGAGGCCGGGCCCTGCGTCTCCACCGTCTCGAGCGGGTCGCGGGCAATAGCTTCCGGTGCAACATCCTCGTCGGTCAGCTGGTGCACGAAGGACGAATTGGCGCCGTTTTCCAGCAGGCGGCGCACCAGATAAGCGAGCAGGTCGGAGTGAGCGCCGACCGGTGCGTAGATGCGGCAGCGCGTGCCTTCGGCCTTGCGAACGGTCTCATGCAGCGCTTCACCCATGCCGTGCAGGCGCTGGAACTCAAACGAGGTGCGGTCCTTGGCCATCGACAGGATGGCCGCCACAGTATGCGCGTTGTGCGTGGCGAACTGCGGATAGATCCGGTCGGTCATCGACAAAAGCTTGCGGGCGCAAGCCATGTAGGAGACGTCGGTATTGGCCTTGCGTGTGAACACGGGGTAGCCCGGCAGGCCGAGCATCTGCGCGCGCTTGATCTCGGTGTCCCAATAAGCGCCCTTGACCAGCCGCACCATGATGTTGCGGTCAAGCTTGTTGGCGACCGCATAAAGCCAGTCGATGACAAAGGCCGTGCGCGGGCCATAGGCCTGAACGACCACGCCAAAGCCGTTCCATCCCTCAAGGTCCGGATGCGCGAGCACGCGTTCGATCACATCGAGCGACAGATCGAGACGATCGGCCTCTTCGGCATCGATGTTGAGGCCCATGCGGGCGTGCTTGGCGGCCAGGCACAGCGACAGCAGGCGCTCGGCCATCACGGGCAGCATGTCGTCCTTGTGCGAGACTTCATAGCGCGGGTGCAACGCAGACAGCTTGACCGAAATGCCATGGTTGTAGCGGATATCGGGACCATTGGTGCCGTTGTCGAGCGAGGAAATCGCCTCGGCGTATGCGCGGTGGTAGCGCAGCGCATCGGTTTCGGTGCGGGCGGCCTCGCCCAGCATGTCGAAGGAATAGAGATAGCCCTTCTGGATCATCGAGCGGCCGCGCTTGACGGCTTCGGTGATCGTGCGGCCGAGCACGAACTGCTCGCCCATTTCTCGCATCGCTGCAGCGACCGCCTTGCGGATGACTGGCTCGCCCAAGCGACGAACCATCGAGCGAAGCGTGCGCTCGATCGAGCCCTCGCCCTCGTCAAGCACGCGACCGGTCAGCATCAGCGCCCAGGTCGAGGCATTGACGAAGATCGAGCTCGAACCACCCGAATGCGATGACCAGTCGTGCGGAGCGATCTTGTCGCGGATCAGGTCGTCCATCGTTTCGGTGTCAGGCACGCGCAGCAGCGCCTCGGCCAGGCACATCAGCGCGACACCTTCCTTGGTCGACAGCCCATAGGCCGAGAGGAAGACCTCCATCAGCCGTGGGTCGGTCGAGCCGCGCACGGCGCGCACCAGATCGGCGGCGCGGGCGGAAATCGCCTTGCGATCTTCGACGGAAAGTGCGGCTATCGCTGACAGCCTCTTCAAGGCTTCAGCTTCATCTGGGAGGTAGTTGGCGCGGATTTCCTGGCGGATCGGGTCAAGCGCTGGCATGGCGTTCCTGTCGAGCAAATTGAGGCTGCGCCCGGCGGGAAACTCGCTGCCGAGCCTTTGTCCAAAACTAGCACATCGCCTCAAATCTGGTCGGTCCAAAGAATTCGACTTTCCAGTCCAAAGCGTCTACGATTGGCGAGCTGAAATCGCCAACTGAGCTGCCATTTTCATGCCTGAAGACCAACTGGACCGCATCGACCGAAACATCATGTTCGCCCTTTCACGCGACGGACGCCTGTCGATGGCCGAGCTTGCCACAAAAGTCGGACTTTCCAAGACCCCGGTGCAGGCGCGCGTCAAGCGACTGGAAAAGGATGGCTACATCAGGGGCTATCAGGCAATCATTGACAGTGAGCGTATGGGCGAAGGCCATGTCGCCTTTGTCCAGGTCAAGCTCTCAGACACGCGATCAGCCGCCCTCGACGATTTCAACCGCGCGGTCCACGCCGTGCGCGAAATCGAGCAGTGCCACATGATGGCGGCGAGTTTCGACTATCTGCTCAAGGTGCGAACGAAGGACATCGCCGCCTATAGGCGCGTGCTCGGCGAGCGTATCTCCGCCCTGCCCCATGTCGCCCAGACGTCGACATTCGTGGCGATGGAGACGGTCAAGGACCGTTGAGCCTATCTAATCAGAAAGCGTCTTCAGGAACGCGATCAGCTCCGCGCGTTCGCGATCCGACAAAGCCACAGGATGGATTTCGGAGGTGCCTTCGACGCTTGCCGGCGCCTTGGTGTAGTGATCGAGGACCTGGTCCAGCGTCGTGAACTGCCCCGCATGCATATAGGGCGCGCGATCGGTTACCCCACGCAGAGACGGCGTCTTGTAGGCGCGAACCAGTTCCGGGGCGCTCTTTTGCATGAATTTGAGCTCGCCACAGGCCTCATCTCCACCATCGCGGAACTTGCCGAAACAGTTGAACGGGTCGCCAAGCACCTCGTTCACCACGGCAATTCGTCCGCGATCCGCAGGAAGCCCGGGAACTGGTGGCACGCCGGTGTTGTGGAAGTGATTGTCGGTAAAGCGCGGCCCGGTGTGGCAGGTCGAACAATTCGCCCGGCCGATGAAAAGCCTGAGGCCTGCCTGTTCCTCGTCCGACAGGGCATTGTCGCCCGCCGGTATGCTGCCTTTGGCGATGGCATCCGCGAAACGGTCGAAACGCGTTTGGCCATGGGTAATCGAGCGTTCGAAGGCCGCGATCGCCTTGCCGATATCGGAAAAGACAAGGTCGACACCTTGGCGTTGTTGCTCGGTCATCGCCGCCCAAGCCGCCTGCTCGGCCGGCGTGCCGAACGGTCCCGCATTCTGCGGCACAGCCGAAAGGTCTGGCAGCGGCCGGAAAATGCGCTCGTAGCGGTCGCCGAAGCGGCGCTTGAGATAGTGCACGTAAGCCGCGCGATTGCCTGCATGTTCGAGCGGGTTCTCAAGTGGTGTCAGCGCCTGCGCCCACAGGCTGTCGCGCCGCCCGTCCCAGAAGAAGAACGGATCGCGCGCCACGCCTGCAAGCGGCATGGTGCGCCGGTTGGTCTCAGCCACGCCCACGCCGCGCGGAAGATCATCCTGGAACTGCCGGTCGATCTTGTGGCAGGTGCCGCAGGCAACATTGCCGTCGCGGCTCATGCCGGTATCGAAGAACAAGGTGGCCCCAAGCGCCGCAGCGCCTGGATCGTCAGCAAATCGATTGGTCGGATCAGGCGGCAGTGGCGCGAGTGTTGAAAGCGACATCGAGGCGATGGTGCGCTTTTCCGCCTCGGTAAATTCCTGCTGGCTGCAGCCTGCCACCATGGCCGCAAGCGACACGGCGATTGCAGCACATATGATCAGGCGGCGTTTCATGACCTCACAGCACCAGATTGAAGGTGGCCTGGTCAGACCCAACCGGGGACGAAATGCCGAACTTCAACTGCCACCAGCCACTCATCGAGAATTTTACGCCTTCGATGCGGTAGCGGCCATCACCTAGATACGCGGTCGCCTCGGGGCTGGTGGGCAAGCCGTGCGCGTGCTCAGGCATGCCGCCGCCAATGATGATCTTGGCGTCCTCGACCGGAACGCCCTTCCGCGTCGTGAGGGTCACCAGCCACGAATGCAGTTCGCCTTGCTTGATTTCGCCCACCTCGGGCGCGATCGCCACCGAGAACAGGCCCTTGGCGGAGGTCTTTGCGCGTGTAAGGTCTGGTCCGGGTGCTGCAGGTGCCGTCAGATAGACGGCAGCCAAGACGCCCACCACGAGCGCGACGAGGCCGATTCCCCCAACGATCAAACGCCATGTCGATGTCAATTCGCACTCCTCGATCCTGCTGACAACGAATGCGGCCAGCGCCGCCTTCCCGGCCAGCCTGAATCCCAACCTGAATCATTGACGGGCAACATGGCGCAGCCAGCTGCGGAAAGCCATTCTGGAAGCGGCAGCCCGGCGGCGCAGCGTTCAGAATTCAAAATGCTATTGAAACAGCGACTTGCCTGGCTTTTCGGACTCGTCTTGTGAAGAACCTTGCAAAGAATACGCGCGACGTCAAAGACGCCGCGCGTCGTCAATTGGTCAAGATCAATTCGGGCTTAGAGCCCTAGCCCGCCGATGCAAACATATTTGGTGTCGAGGTAGTCTTCGATGCCCTGGTGCCCGCCTTCGCGGCCGAGGCCGGATTCCTTGACGCCGCCGAACGGCGCTTCAGGGGTGGTGATCAGACCCTCATTGACGCCGACCATGCCATATTTCAGCCCTTCCATGACCCGGAAGGCACGGCCGAGATTGCCGGTGTAGAAGTAGGAAGCGAGGCCGAACTCGGTGTTGTTGGCGAGTGAGATTGCCTCCTCTTCGTTCTCGAAGCGAAAGACAGGCGCGACAGGCCCGAAGATTTCTTCCTTCATGAACTTCATTTCCGGCGTGGCGTTGGCGATCACCGTCGGCTGGAAGAACGAGCCGCCGAGCGCGTGGCGCTTGCCGCCGGCAACGACCTTGCCGCCCTTGGCGGTGGCATCGGAGATGAATTCCTCGACCTTTTCGACAGCCTTTTCGTCGATCAGCGGGCCCTGCTGCACACCTTCATCGAGGCCGGAACCGACCTTGAGCTTGTTTGAGGCAGTGGCGAATTTCTCGACAAACCTGTCGTAGATGCCCGCCTGCACGAAGAAGCGGTTGGTGCAGACGCAGGTCTGGCCGGAGTTCCGGTACTTTGCGGTGATCGAGCCTTCGACCGCGCGGTCGAGATCCGCGTCGTCAAAAACGATGAACGGCGCGTTGCCGCCGAGTTCCATCGACACCTTCTTGACCGTCGATGCCGATTTCTCGATCAGCAGCTTTCCGACCTCGGTCGAACCGGTGAAGGTGATCTTCTTGACCAGCGGATTGGCGCAAATCTCGTCGCCGATCTCGCCGGCCGAGCCGGTCAAGACGTTGACCACCCCCTTGGGGAAGCCGACTTCCTCGCACAAAGCCCCCCAGGCAAGGCCCGAATACGGCGTCTGCGATGCCGGCTTGACGACGGCCGTGCAACCGGCAGCCAGTGCCGGCCCAAGCTTGCGCGACAGCATCGAGGACGGGAAGTTCCACGGCGTGATCGCAGCGATGACACCGACGGGCTCCTTGGTGACGAGGATGCGGCGGTCGGCCCAGGGCGACGGCACGACGTCGCCATAGGTGCGGCGGGCCTCCTCGGCGAACCACAGCACATAGGCAGCCGACGAGCCAATCTCGCCCTTGGATTCAGTGAGCGACTTGCCCTGTTCGATGGTCAGCAATTCGGCCAGCGCATCCTGGTTGTCCATGATGGCGTCGTGCAGCTTGCGCAGCAGCTTCGAGCGTTCGAGTGCCGAGGTCTTGCGATAGGTCTTGAAGGCCTCGTTCGCCGCCTCGATGGCGCGGCGGGTCTCTGCCGCTCCGGAGCGAGGCACCGTGCCGATCTTGAGCCCCGTCGCCGGATTGATCACATCGATGGTCTTGCCGGAATCGGCCTGCACCCACTCGCCGTTGATGAGATTGGCCTGCCGCATGAAATGGCTGGTTTTCTGAAGCATGGCTTCACCTCCTGTATGGCGTCTGTGGGGACGCGGGCTGATCGTGAAAATCGTCGAAGGACATCGGCAGAACGCCCAACGCAAGGTAAAATTAGTAACGTGCCGCTGGGTCAGCGATCAACCACATTATGGCATAGATGCGTTGGTCCAGTTTCAACCAAATACCATGGTGGCAACCATCAGCCAGAAGGCGGTCGTGACCACGGCACCAATGGTGGCAATCGTCATCTGGTTGGAGGCCAGCGCTTGGCCGGTACCGAACTGGATGGCGATCAGATAGGAATTGACGCCCGATGGAAGACTGGCTGCCGCCACCGCGACCTTGGCAGACAGCGGCGGTAGGCCAAAAAGCCAGGCAAACAGCAACGCCACGGCAGGCATCAGCATCAACTTAAGGACCGACAGCGCCAATGCCGGCCTGATGTTGCCGGATATGCCGAATTTCCTGAGCCCGAGCCCCATCGCAAACAACGCCACCGGTCCGGCGATGTTGGCGAGCGCGTCAACAAAGCGGTTCGCGAGTTCCGGCAGCGGCACTCCCGTCGCGCGCCATGCCAGCCCGGCCACAATGCCAATGATCAGCGGGTTGGTCAGGATCTTGCGCAGGAAATCACGAATGATCTCAATTGGATGCACCGGTTCGCTGCGACGCGGGCCAAACAGCTGAAACAGGATGATCGAGGCCATCATCATGGTCGGCAGGTGCACCGAGATGATGAGGGACAGAATCTCGAAACCTTCCTGCCCAAAGACGCCGAGCATGAAGGGAATGCCGAGCAGTACGAGATTGGAGAAGGCCGAGGACACACCGCCGACAACTCCCACTTGTCCGTCGCGCTTGAACAAACGCGTCATCACCAAGTGGCCGGCAGTCCAGGCCACGATCACGGCAGCGAAATAGGTGGCCCAAAGCGCCCAAGGCGCCGATCCGTGGAAATCTGCGCCGATCATCGTGCGGAACAAAAGCAGCGGCAACGCCACGCCGATGGCGAATTCGGAAAGTGCGTCGCCAGTCTGGGTGCGCAAATATCCGGTAACGCCCGACAGATACCCCAAAGCCACAAGACCGAAGACGAAGAGCACAGTTTCAACGAGTGGTGACATCAGCGCTCTGGCGAAATGGAGAATCAGCTTCTTGGAGCATTGCCCCACGGGCAACCACGATCAACCCAGGATGCGGCCGGATCAGACGCCGGCGAACATCATTTGCCGTCGCCTTGCCTTTCAATCGACTTTGCCATCCCTATATCCGCATCGCCGGTGCGGGACCATTTATGCTCAGAATTACCATTGCAATCATGCTGTTGTTCGGTGCGCTGCCAGCGCATGCCACGGAAGCCGGCTGGGCGTTGCTGCGCAATGGCGGCCATGTCGTGCTGCTGCGCAACGCCATGACCACCGGCACAGTCGAGCCGGCCAACTTCGACATCGACAAATGCGCGACCCAGCTCAATCTGTCCGATCGCGGCCGCCAGCAGGCGCGCAAGATCGGCGCCCTGTTCGACGCGCGCGCGGCTCCCGTCGAGCGCATCCTGGCAAGCCGTTACTGCCGAACTCTCGAAACGGCACGCCTTGCCTTCGACGACCAGAAGGTCGAGCCGATGGCCGCACTCGACAAGCCGACGGAAGCCACCGCCGAGGCTGATGTCGCAGCCGTCATGGACATTATCCGCAACTATTCCGGCTCCGATAACATCGTGCTCGTGACCCACCTCGAAAACATTCAGGCGCTGACTGGAGCCTCGGCGCGCGAAGGCGAAGCGCTGATCGTAGGCCTGCAAGGAGAAAGGCTGCATGTGCTCGGCCGTATCGTCTTCTAGGATGCACTTGCCTTGCCTTCCCCAAGGTACGACGCCAGCCATCGCGGCGAGAGCGCAGGATTTGGCCTTTTCCTGTCTGGAAAAACCGATTAGACAGCCCTTCAAAACTATGTGCGTAGAATCTGTCCTGGATTCATGACCGCCCTCATCAAAGGAAAAACCGTGTCCACGACCTTCGAGAAAGTCGCCAAGATCATTGCCGAGACCAGCGAGATCGACATCGACACCATTACGCCCGAGAGCCACACCATCGACGACCTGGGCATCGACAGCCTCGACTTCCTCGACATCGTCTTTGCCATCGACAAGGAATTCGGCATCAAGGTGCCGCTCGAGAAGTGGACGCAGGAAGTCAACGACGGCAAGGCTTCGACGGACGAGTATTTCGTCATGAAGAACCTCTGCGCCAAGATCGACGCGCTCGTCGCGGCGAAGAACGCCTGAGCACGCTGAAGCCGCCCATGGCCAATCGCGACGTCGTCATCACCGGCATCGGCCTCGTCTCCTCCTTGGGAGAAGGCGGCGCTGCCCATTGGGAAAAGCTGACCGCACCGGGTACAACTCCGGTGATCGATGCCGAGCGCTTCACGCCCTATGCCATCCACCCCCTGCCCCAGATCGACTGGGGCCTGCAGATCGCCAAGCGCGGCGACCAGCGCCAGATGGAAACCTGGCAGCGGCTGGGCACCTATACGGCGGGCATGGCGCTCGACGATGCCGGCATCAAGGGTAATGACGAGCTCAGCGCGACCATGGACATGGTGGTGGCGGCCGGCGGCGGCGAGCGCGACGAAGCGGTCGACGCCGGCG
This sequence comes from Aminobacter sp. 01T433, assembly GCF_056398585.1. Lineage (NCBI taxonomy): Bacteria > Pseudomonadati > Pseudomonadota > Alphaproteobacteria > Hyphomicrobiales > Phyllobacteriaceae > Aminobacter > Aminobacter sp. 01T433. The sequence continues at coordinate 81,751 of NZ_JBFTPR010000008.1, read as the reverse complement.
TGCTGGCTGCATCTGAAAACCGCACCGACCGCGATGTGCTGCTCAACGAGAAGCTGACGACCGAGCTGAGGCCAACGCTGTTTCTGGCGCAGCTTTCCAACCTGCTCGCCGGCAACATCTCGATCGTCCACAAGGTCACCGGCTCTTCGCGCACCTTCATGGGCGAGGAAGGCGCGGGCGTTTCCGCCATCGAGACCGCAGCTGCCCGCATCCGCTCCGGACAGTCGACGCATGTGCTGGTCGGCGGTGCTTTCCAGACTGAACATTCCGATATGCTGCTTGGCTATGAACTGGCCGGCTATCTGCATCGCGGACCGTGGAAGCCTGTCTGGCAACGCCAGGGCTCGGAAGGCGGCGGTGTCGTCACAGGTTCAGGCGGTGCGTTCCTCGTGCTCGAATCGCGCGAGCATGCCGAAGCCCGTGGCCAGAAGATCTATGCCACGCTCGGACCGGTGCTTTCCAGTCGCGCCAAGCGCCGCAATGGTGGGCTCGAAGCCGGCATCACCGAATTGCTGGCCAGGACCGATTTGCCCAACGGCGAGTTGCTGGCGGTCTCGGGTGCCTCGGGCGCCCATGCCGCAACGGCTGCTGAAAAGGCTGCATTCGCCGCCAATCCGGCGATCGCGGCCCGCGCCCTTTCGTCGCTGACCGGGCACATGAAGGAAGCGCAGTTTCCGTTCGCGGTGGCGCTTGCCGCCCTGGCCGTCGAGCGCGGTGCCGGCTACCCGGCATTTGAAGCAGGCGAAAGAGAATTTGCGGGCCAGCCACGCAATGTTCTCGCAACGGCGGTCGGCTATCACCAATTCGAAGGCATGGCGCTCGTTTCCGCGCCGCGCTGAAGGGTGTCAGGACAAAACATGGCCAATCTGAAGGATCATCTCGGCAGACCCGTCGTTGCTGTTACCGGCATCGGCGTCGTCACCTCGCTCGGCGTCGGCAAGGCCGACAATTGGGCAGCACTGACGGCAGGCAAGTCGGGAATTCATCCCATCACCCGCTTCCCCATCGATCTGCTCAACACCCGCATCTCGGGCATGGTCGACTTCCTTCCGTCGAGCACCAAGGGCGCCAGCGCGCTGACTTACGAATTGGCCGAGACGGCAGCCCTCGAAGCTGTCGAGGAAGCCGGATTTGCTTCCGACGATTTCGATGGTCCGCTATTTCTCGCCTCCCCGCCGGTCGAGCTCGACTGGCGCGACCGCTTCGCGCTCTATGCTGGCGACGATGAAGGCTCGGCCTCCGAGCGCCTGCTGAAAGTCGCACGCAGCCAGAACTCGCTCGACATGTTCGACACTTCGCAGTTCGGCTCGATCGCCGATCGTCTTGCCGACCGCTTCGGCACGCGCGGCCTGCCGATCACCACGTCGACGGCCTGTGCGTCGGGCGCCACCGCGATCCAGCTCGGCGTCGAGGCCATTCGCCGTGGCGAATGCGACCGTGCGCTTTCAGTTGGAGCCGATGGCTCGGCAACCGCCGAGGCGCTGATCCGCTTCTCGCTGCTGTCTGCATTGTCGACCAATAACGAAGTGCCCGAAAAGGCCTCCAAGCCCTTCTCCAAGGACCGTGACGGCTTCGTGCTCGCCGAAGGTTCGGCAGCACTGGTGCTCGAATCGCTGGAAAGCGCACTAGCGCGCGGTGCCGAAGTGCTCGGCATCCTGCGTGGCTGCGGCGAAAAGGCCGACGATTTCCACCGCACCCGCTCCAAGCCCGACGGCTCGCCGGCGATCGCCGCGGTCAAGGCAGCCCTGGCCGACGCAGGCCTTGCCGAAGACGAGATCGATTACGTCAACGCCCATGGCACCTCGACGCCTGAGAACGACAAGATGGAGCATCTGTCATTGTCGACGGTATTTGGCGAGCGCATCCGCAAGATTCCGGTGTCGTCCAACAAGTCGATGATCGGCCATACGCTTTCGGCAGCCGGCGCCATCGAGGCCGCTTTCTCGCTGATGACCATGCGTGAAGGCGTCATTCCGCCGACCATCAACTACGACAATCCCGATCCTTCGATCGAGCTCGACGTGGTGCCGAATGTAAAGCGCAAGGCCGAGGTTCGCACCGTGCTTTCCAACTCCTTCGGCTTCGGCGGCCAGAACACCTGCCTTGTCATGGCGCGGGAACCGGTCTAAGCGACCGTCTCAACATCGAATAAGGTGCTGCAGCGTCCTTTTTGCGCGTCGAAAGGGGCGCGCGGCGCTCTAGCGACAAGGATTTAGCGAGATCATGCGCGCATTGCAGCTCGTCGAGGACCGCCGGCTCGAACAGGTGGATATCGCCCCACCACCGCCTCCGGGCCTTGGCGAAGTCACGCTCCGCATCAAGGCAGTGGCGCTCAACCACATCGACGTCTGGGGCTGGCGCGGCATGGCCTTTGCCAAGCGCAAGCTGCCCTTGGTCATCGGCGCCGAAGCCTCCGGCGAGGTCGATGAAGTCGGCCCCGGCGTCACTGGCCTCGCACCCGGCCAGCTCGTTTCGATCTACGGCGCCCGCACCTGTGGGCTCTGCCGTCCCTGCCGCGAAGGCCGCGACAATCTCTGCGAACACGTCTCTGGCGTGCATGGCTTCCATCTCGACGGCTTCGCCCAGGAAAAAATCAACCTGCCGGCGCGCCTGCTTGTTCCCGCACCTCCCGGCGTCGACGCCATTGGCGCTGCGGTTGCTCCCGTCACCTTCGGTACGGTCGAGCATATGCTGTTCGACAACGCCAAGCTTCAGCCGGGCGAGACAATCCTCATCCATGCCGGCGGTTCGGGCATCGGCTCGGCGGCAATCCAGCTCGCCAAGAAGATGGGCTGCACCGTCATCACGACAGTCGGCTCCAACGACAAGATCGAAAAGGCCAAGGCCCTTGGCGCTGACCATGTCATCAACTACCGCGAGGATCGTTTCGAAGGCGTCGTGCGCAAGCTGACCAAGAAGAAGGGCGTCGACGTGGTTTTCGAGCATGTCGGCAAGGACACCTGGGCAGGTTCGATGTTCAGCCTCAAGCGTGGCGGCCGCCTCGTCACCTGCGGCTCGACATCAGGCGTTTCGACGGAAATCAACCTGATGATGCTGTTCCAGCAACAGCTCAAGCTGCTTGGTTCCTTTGGCTGCCGCATGGAAAACATGGCCGACGCCATGCAGAAGATGGCTGCCGGACTGGTCAAGCCGATCATCGACACCGAGGTCGACTTTACCTCCATCGGCACCGCGCTGAAGCGGATGGAAGGTCGCGACGTGTTCGGCAAGATCATCCTCCGCATCGACTGAGGATTTTCCCGAATTGCCCCGCAAGAAGGCCAGCAAGATCCCCAACCCCACGGTCATGAAGATCATGGGGCGCCTGCGCATGCTCAACTACTGGCTGGTCGCGCAGGTGGCGCTGGTGGCGCTCAAGCTGCTGCGCCTGCTGCCGGTCGACAAGGGGCTGAACTTTGCTGACCGCGCCGCTCGCACTGTCGGCCCCTGGTTCGGCCGCCACCGGGTCGCGCTGACCAACCTGCGTAACGCCTATCCTGAGAAAACCGACGCCGAAATCGAAGCGATTGCCCTCGACATGTGGGGCAATATGGGCCGGCTCGGCGCCGAATATATCTTCCTCGAGCAGATATTCGACTACGACCCGCATGCGACCACGCCCGGCCGTATCGAGGTGTCTGGTATCGACCATTTCGTGAAGATCGCGGGCGAGGACAAGCCGCACATCGTCTTCACCGCGCATCTTGGCAATTTCGAACTGCTGCCGATCGCTGCCGCCACCTTCGGCATGAAGATCACAGCGCTGTTTCGTCCGCCGAACAACCCCTACCTTGCCGAATACATCTTCTCGACGCGCAGCTCGAACATGGGGGATCTTCTGGCTTCGCAGCGCGGCGCGTCCTTTGCTCTGGCAGGCATTCTCGACCGGGGCGGCAATGTCGGCGTGCTCGTCGACCAGAAGTTCAACCGCGGCCTGCGCACGACGTTCTTTGGCCGCGAATGCGAGACCAATCCGGTCCTTGCCATGCTCGCGCGCCACTATGAATGCGACGTCTACCCCGCGCACTGCGTCAGGCTGCCCGGCAACCGCTATCGGCTGACCGTGGACGAAAAGCTGACGCTTCCGCGCCGTGCCGACGGCACGGTCGATGTTCAGGCAACCACGCAGATGCTCAACGACACAGTGGAGCGCTGGATTCGCGAGGACCCGGGCCAGTGGATGTGGTTCCACAAACGCTGGAACCTGTTCCATGGCAGGCGCCGCAAGGTCAACGCGGCCGGCAAGCTGACCGCCGATTCCTGAGATTGTCCTCAACCACCGTAGTAGTTCATCACCGCGTGACGGGCTTCAGCGAAGAACAACCAACGCTCGACAACCAGGCCGAGCGCGTAGAACAACACCGCCAGCACGGCAGCCAACACCGCGATCGTGCCCCCACCGGCAAAAATAGCCACCAACAACAGCACATCCGGCACCACACCACCCGCTAGAATCGCCAGCTTCGTCAATTTGAGCGCATGTTTGCGGGCGACGACAAAACCCATTTCGCGTGTCAGGTAGTTGTCGTTGATGTGCGGCCGTTCGAACAGCCTGACATGGCCGATATTGCCGAGACCCGTGGCGCTCTCCGGGGTCGAGAGCGGCACCATCCTTCGCAGCCGGCTCCACCATTTATGCTTGGCAATCCAGGCCGCCACGACAAAAATCAGTGCCAAAATGGCGCAAAGCACAGCCCCGCTCCCCGAGATGACGGCAACGACAGTTGCGAGCAGAAGCCCGCCAGCTGCCGCAAATAGCAGGTAACACAGCGGCGTAAGGCCGGTGTTCCACGCCTGGATCGAACGCAGTGAAGCGTAGATCATCGCGGTGCAATAGACCGTGATGCCACACATGACCGTGCCTATCAGGCCGACCAACGGAAGGTAGCGCCCCTCGACCACCGCGAACCACGCAGAAATCGTCAGCGGCACGAAAGTCAGAACCGCCATCACGCCCTCGCGTGACAGCCAACTCGAGCGCCATTGCGACAGCGCCCGCCAGGCCCGCTGCGGGTTGCCGAGATGCAACGTCGACGACAACAGGCCGCCCGCGATCATCATCAGCGCAGCGACATGCGCCAGTTTTGCCGACAAGGTCGAGGCGTCGAGCAGGCCAAGCCCGAGGATCGCTGCCAGCCCGTAGCCGAGCCCGGAAAGCGTGGTGAACAAAATGATGGAAGGTGCAGGATGCATGTTTCAGATTCTGTCCAGCATGCCGTCGAGCCAGGCGAAGAAGCCCTTGGCGCCGTCAGTGTTTTCAGCAAGCACTGCCGAGCCGGCGCTTGCGGCGAGTGGCTTGCGTGGACGCGGCGGCAGATATTTGTTGGTCGGGCGCGTGCCCTGCTCCGGCATCAGGTCGTAGCCGCCGCGCTCAGCCACCATGCGCGAGACATCCGAATTCGGATCGCCGAGGTCGCCATAATGCCGTGCATTGGCGGGGCATGTGCGCACGCAGGATGGCACGCGGTCGATTTCCTTCAGCGTCTCGTTGTAGACGCGGTCGACGCACAGCGTGCATTTCTTCATCACCCCCGCCGCGAGGTCCATCTCTCGCGCACCGTAAGCGCACGACCAGGCACACAAGCCGCATCCGATGCATTTGCTTTCGTCGACCAGCACGATGCCGTCTTCGGCGCGCTTGTAGGACGCACCTGTCGGGCAGACAGTGACGCAAGGAGCATCCTCGCAATGCAGGCATGACTTGGGGAAATGCACGATGCGAGCCTCCCCCGCCTCGCCGATCACCTGTCCGCCTTCCGGAACGACCTCGAAGGTGTGGATACGGTTGAGGAAGGTGCCGGAGACATCAGCTCCATAAGGGTCCCGATCCGACAGCGCCGCCCCATAGCCGCCGGTGTTCCATTCCTTGCAGCTGATGACGCACGCATGGCAACCGACGCAAACGTCGAGGTCGATCACCAGCCCGAGCTTCTTTGGTGTCGGCAAGGAAGGCAGGCTGGTCATTTCGCCCACTCCTGGCCGTAGCGCAGTTCTTCCGTATGCGGCCGCGCCTCACCCGGCTGCGCGATGGCCGAAAAATGCGGCTCGCTGACTTCAGCCGGTTCGGCCTTTTCGATACGTACACGCAGATCATACCAGGCAGCCTGGCCGGTGATGGGATCGGAGTTGGACCAGCGCATCCCGTCGCCCTTGGGTGGTAGAAGTTCGTGGATCAAGTGATTCATCAGGAAGCCTTTTTTGGCTTCGGGCGCATCCTTGTCGAGCGCCCAAGCGCCCTCGCGCTTGCCGATGGCGTTCCAGGTCCAGATCGTGCTCGAATTGACCGCCTCCATGCGCGCAATCTCGACCTTGATGCGCCCATGATGCGAGATCACCCAGACCCAGTCGCCATCGACGAGCCCGATCTCGTCGCAGATGGGACCCGGCACGTAGAGCGGGTTCTTGGTATGGATCTGCCTCAGCCAGGCGTTCATCGAGCCCCAGGAGTGGTACATCGCTGCTGGTCGCTGGGTGATGGCGTGATAGGGATATTCCTCGCGACTGACGGCTGCTTCCTCGAACGGCCGATACCACATCGGCAACGGGTCGAAGGTAGCGAGGATGCGTTCGCGATGCGTCTCGGGCGCCACCGGCTCGCGCAAACCTTCAGCCGAGAGCCGGAATTTCTGTAGCGTTTCCTGATAGAGCTGGAAGGTCACGGGCTTCGGCTCATCGAAGAAGCCCATACGCACCGCGAAATCCTGATAGGCCTTGTTGGCGTGCTTGAAGAACTGCGCTTCGAGCGGAATGTGCGCCGAAAAGAACGAGCCGTTCTCGATATATCGCTTGAGCTGGTCGGGGTTGATCGCCCCGCGCCCGGTACGGTCGCCATTGCTGCCACGGAAGCCAGCCAGCGGCCCGATGCCCGGACGCCGTTCGTGGCGTACGATATAGTCGGCATAGTCCTTGTAGAGCGCGTGGCCGCGGCTATCGACGAAACCGGGCAGCTTGAGCCGCGCGCCGAGATCAATCAGCACGCTCTGGAAGCCGCGCACGTCACGGTCGGGTTCGACCACAGGCCAGCGAATGGCATCCTGCACAGCGTCGGGCTCGGAAATCGGCCGGTCGAGCAAGGAGATGCAGTCGTGGCGCTCGAGATAGGTCGTGTCGGGCAGCACCAGGTCGGCATAGGCGACCATCTCGGAGGAATAGGCATCCGAGTAGATGATCTTGGGGATGCGGTATTCGCCGGTGGCCGGGTCCTTGTCCTCCAGCATCTTGATGACGCCCGCCGTGTTCATCGACGAGTTCCAGGCCATGTTGGCCATGTAGAGGAACATCAGGTCGATCGGGTACGGGTCGCCGGCATGCGCATTGGCGATCACCATGTGCATCAAACCATGGGCCGAGATCGGCGCATCCCAGGAGAACGCCTTGTCGATGCGCATCGGCCGACCTTCGGCATCGATCAACAGGTCTTCCGGTCCTCTGGGAAAGCCGAGATGCGGGCCCGAAAGCGGCTTGTTGGAACCAAAATGCTCGGCTTTGCCATGCGGCGTCGGATGCGCCTCGATAGGCTTTGGATAAGGCGGCTCGAATCGAAACGCGCCGGGACAGTCGACCGCGCCGATCAGAACCTGCAACATGTGCAAGGCGCGTGCCGTCTGGAATCCGTTGGAGTGGGCCGAAAGCCCGCGCATGGCATGGAAGGACACCGGCCGGCCGATAAACGCCTCATGGCGCTCGCCGTTCATGTCGGTCCATGGCTGGTCGATGCTGATCGCCTCGTCGAATGCGACACGCGCGATCTCGGCGGCCAGGCCACGGATGGTCTCGACCGACACGCCGGTCTCCTGGGCAACCGCCTCCGGCGCATATTGCGGGTCGAGATATTTTTCGGCGAGCAACTGGAATGACGGCACGGCGAAGCGGCCATCGGGCAGCTCGACGCGGCCCGAAAGTGCCGCCCGCGCGCCTTTGGTGCCGAGCGGCACGACATGCTCGGTCACGGTTTCGAAGATCTGCGGCTTGCCATTATCGTCGCGCACGAAAAGCCCATGCTCGGCGGTTCCAGGCGCATCGACAACCAGCCAGGTCGCGTTGGAATAGCGCACGATATAGTCGACATCGATCTTCCGCGCCTTGAGCAATTCACGCACCACCGCAAGGATCAACAGGCCGTCGGTGCCGGGGCGGATGCCGATCCAGTTGTCGGCGACGGACGAATAGCCGGTGCGCACTGGATTGACCGAAACGAAGCGCGCGCCGCGCTTCTTGAGCTTCGAAATGCCGATCTTGATCGGGTTGGAATCATGGTCCTCGGCAACGCCGAACATGACGAACAGCTTTGTCCGGTCCCAGTCGGGCGCACCGAACTCCCAGAAGGCCCCGCCGATGGTCATGATGCCGGCCGCTGCCATGTTGACCGAGCAGAAGCCGCCATGCGCGGCATAGTTCGGCGTGCCGAACTGCTGCGCCCAAAAGCCAGTCAGCGATTGCGACTGGTCGCGCCCGGTGAAGAAGGCAAGTTTTTTCGGATCTTCGTGCCGCACCCCGTCCAGCCAGCCGGTCGCGAGCGACAATGCCTCATCCCAGGAAATCTCCTTGAATTCGCCCGAACCGCGCGGACCGGTCCTGAGCAGCGGCGCTCGCAGCCGAGCCGGGGCGTAATGCTGCATGATGCCAGCCGAGCCCTTGGCGCACAAAACGCCGCGATTGACCGGATGGTCGCGATTACCTTCGATGTAGCGAATCTTGCCGTCCTTGATGTGGACGTCGATGCCGCAGCGACAGGCGCACATGTAGCAGGTGGTCTTGCGGACCTCGTCGGAAACGGGTTCCGAAAGCGCTACGTGTGGTTCTGACTTCATCCGGCGAACTCCCTGAGGATGAGTCCTACCGAGGCACCGCCTGAAAGGAAATGCCTTGAAATGGCAGTCTACGGCAAAATTTATCTATGCAGGGAAAAGAACTTGGTTCGGACGGCTAAGGTGCCGCCTAAAATAGAAAGACCGGGGAATCCCCACTCCCCGGTCTTTCCGATGCCCGTCACCCCGACTTAACTCCAGCTGGCAGCAGCAAATGCGGCGACCAAATCCAACGTCATGAAATTCCCTTCGACAAGCCTCTGCATATTAGCAGCCGCTTTCGTTGCGGGGTATGATTTGCAGCCCCGATTGCTGTTTGCGAAGCACGTTTCACGGCAGAGGTGAGACAATTGCGCAACAGAATTGCCGCTACGTCACCTAAACCGGATGCAAAAATGCGACCGCCACTCGTGCAGCTCAAAAGACGCCCGCCTAGTTAGTGACCACGATTCGCGTCTTGCTTGGCCCAACTTCCCTGACGAGCGCGTAGAATTCGGCGGCGTTCGCGACCTGAAGCCGTACGCAGCCATGCGATGCCGGGCGGCCAAGTTGCCTCACGAAACCTGTGCCGTGGATGGCGTAGCCGCCATTGTAGAAAACCGAATAGGGCATCGGCGAGTTTTCATACTTGCTTGAGTACCACATGAGGTTCAGGCGCTTGGGTCGCCAACTGCCGCGCGGGGTGACATAGCCCTTGCGCGCCGTCGACACGGACCACTGGTGAAGCACCCGCCCATCCATGCTGACGGTCATTGTCTGGGTCGAGATATTGATCTTGGCGACGAGAACATCGGCGAATGCCGGTTCGGCAAGTGCAGCCAAGGCCAAGGTGGCGGCGGCGAAGAGCGCTTTGGACATTTTCCCTACACTCCGCGATCCGGCATTTTATGCCGCTCAAGCTAAGATGAGACCCTGAAAAAGCTGTGCCGCCAGTAAATTGAACGTGTAAGCCGAACCGCAGCAGGCGGGCACTACCCAGGATGGAAACAACACCGTTTGCCGCCTTTCAGGTGGCCTAAACCAGCCTCCCGCATCGCCCACTGTGGCCCAGTTGACACGACAGGTATTGGGCATAGGCTCGCCCGTGCAGCTGGAGCCAGGTTCCATGGTGCTCCAGTCGGATAACGTGCGGCCACAGCGGACCGTTGCCCGGAGGATCTGAAAAATGCAACAATCCCAACATTTTAGCGGAATGAGCAGGCGGAACCTGCTGTCGTTGATCGGCCTGACGGCCGGCACAGCGGCGATGTATCAGGCAATGACCAGTCTCGGCCTCGCGGTTGAGTCAGGCTACAAGGGACCGGTCAAGCTGGAGGGCGATCCGAAGGGCGCCACCGTGTTGATTTTGGGTGCGGGCCTGGCCGGCATGACTGCAGCACTTGAGCTTCGCCAAGTCGGATACAAGGTAAAGATCCTCGAATACAACAAGCGTTCAGGCGGGCGAAACTGGACCTTGCGCGGCGGCGACACCTATACCGAGCTTGGTGGCGCGACGCAGAAATGCGAGTTCGACGAAGGCCTCTACATCAATCCCGGCCCCTGGCGCATCCCCTACCACCACAACGGGCTTCTGGCCTATTGCAAGCGCCTTGGGGTCAAACTGGAGCCATTCCAGCAGCTCAATCACAATGCCTTCCTGCATTCTTCCAAGGCGTTCGGCGGCAAGCCGCAGCGCGTCCGCGACATCAAGATCGATTTCCAGGGCCATATCTCCGAACTGCTCGCCAAGGTCGCGCATACCGGTAAGCTCGAAGGCGGCGTGACCAAGGAAGACCAAGAGATGCTGGTCGAAGCACTGCGCTCGTGGGGCGCGCTCGACAAGGACTACGCCTACACCAAGAGCATAGCGACCTCCGAATTCCGCGGCTTTGCCAAGGACCCCGGCGGCGGCCTGGGCGCGGCGCCAATTCCGAGCGATCCTATTGCCCTGACTGACATATTGAACTCGCGCCTATGGGGCAGCCTCGCTAACTTTGCTCTCTACGAGTTCCAGACGACCATGTTCCAGCCGGTCGGCGGCATCGACATGATCGGCAAGGCCTTCACCAAGGAAGTCGGCGACCTCATCACCTACAACTCCAAGGTCTCCAAGATCCATCAGGACGAAAAGGGCGTCACCGTCACCTACGAGGACGTAACCAAACCCGGCGCGATGAAGGAAGAGAAAGCCGACTGGTGCATCTGCACCATTCCGCTCACCATTCTCAGCCAGATCGAAATCAATGTCGGCGCCCCGATGCAGGCGGCGATCGAAGCGGTGCCCTACGCCTCGTCGGTCAAGGTCGGCCTTCAGTTCAAGCGCCGTTTCTGGGAACAGGACGAACTGATCTTCGGCGGCGTCAGCTACACCGACCTGCCGATTGCCCAGATTTCATATCCGAGCACCAGCTTCAACACTGACGGCAAGGGGGTGCTGCTCGGCGCCTACACCTGGAACGGTCCGCACTCCTACGAATTCACTTCGATGGCGCCGGAGGAACGCGTCAAGCGTGCCGTCGAATATGGCTCGCAGATCCATCCGCAATACAAGGATGAGTTCGAAAACGGCATCTCCATGGCCTGGCACCGCTCGCCCTTCACGCTCGGCTGCGCCGGCGACTGGACCGATGAGGCGCGCAAGGAGCATTACGACAATCTCTGCCAGATCGATGGACGCATCGTGCTTGCCGGCGAGCACGCCTCCTACATTCCGGCGTGGATGGAGGGCGCGATCCTGTCGTCGCTCGATGCGATCACCAGGCTGCATCAACGCGTCGTGGCGGGATGACGGTTATGTCCGTTCATCCCTCAACTCTCGTTTTCGCAAGGATGTCGACATGACCCAGCAATCCAAGCGCTCACTCGGCCTTCTGGCCGCCACCGCCTTCTTCACCGCCTTCACCGCTGCGGGGGCCCTTGCCGATTCGGCGGGTGTCACCTTCAGCGCCGGCGACAACTTCACGGAAAAAACCGGCCAGGAACTCTATGCCAACGTCTGCCAGGCCTGTCACATGGACAAGGGGCAAGGCGCGGTTGGTGCCGGCAAGTATCCGGCACTGGCCAAGAACGAGAACCTGGAATCCGGCGGTTATCCCATTTATGTCATCGTGCATGGTCAAAAAGGCATGCCGCCCGTCGGCAGCATGATGAGCGACGACCAGGTCGCTGCGGTGGTCAATTATGTCAGGACCAATTTCGGCAACGAATACAAGGATACCGTGACGGCCGAAGAGGTCGCCGCCGCCCGCTGACACATCACCGCCGAAGTTGAATGGCGATGATGTGCGAATTCAACAGGTTGGAGCGATTGTTCTGACGACCGGGGCGGCCGGTGGACTTGGCCGGCTGCTCCAATTCCATGCGGCAATGAAGGAGTAAAAGATGACAAAGATGCGGATCGGCGCCGCCACGCTTGTGGCCGGATTTTTCCTCACCGGCAGCGCGATGGCTCAGGACGTCATACGCCACAAGATTCCGAATTCCGATTTCCCGATCGCCCAGGCAGTCGAAGTGCCGGCTGGCAAGACGACAGTCTATGTCAGCGGCGCCGTGCCTTCGGTCGTCGATGAAAAGGCCGAAAAGGGCAGCCTTGCCGCCTATGGCAACACCAAGGCCCAGACGGAAACGGTGTTCAAGTCGATCGAAAAGACGCTCGAGGGTCTCGGCCTCAAGATGGGCGACGTGATCAAGATGCAGGTCTTCCTTGTTGGCGATCCCGAAAAGGGCGGCAAGATGGATTTCGGCGGCTTCATGGAAGGCTACACCCAGTTCTTCGGCACCAAGGAACAGCCCAACCTGCCGTCGCGTTCGGTTATGCAGGTTGCCGGCCTTGCTGCTCCTGGCTGGCTTGTCGAAATCGAAGTCACCGCCGTTCGCCCCTGAGCGGAACGGTTTGCGCAGGCAGCTCGATACCGTGCAGTCTGCGCGCTCGACACGGCTGAGCGGATGCGTAAGACTGGCTGTCGATCCGACCACAATTGAATCGTGTCGACCGCATGTATGACAAGCTTTTCAAGATCATAGACGACCGGCGTGACGAACTGGCAGAACTGACGGCGGAGCTGATCCGCTTTCCGACCATCAATCCGCCGGGGGATGCCTATCGCCCCTGCGCCGAATTCCTCGGCAACCGCCTGGCCAAACGCGGTTTTGAGATCGAATACATCCGCGCCGAGGGCACGCCTGGCGACACGGACCGTTTCCCCCGTATCAATGTCGTCGCTCGCTTTGACGGCAGATCTCGCGGCCAGACGGTGCATTTCAACTCCCACATCGACGTTGTGGAGGCTGGCGAAGGCTGGTCTGTCGATCCGTTTGCGGGCGTCATCCGCGACGGTCGCGTCTATGGCCGCGGCGCCTGCGACATGAAGGGCGGGCTCGCCGCCTCGATCATCGCAGCCGAAGCCTTCATGGACGTGAACCCGGACTTTCCCGGCGCCATCGAGATATCAGGCACCGTCGACGAGGAGTCAGGCGGTTTCGGCGGCGTCGCCTATCTCGCCGGTAAGGGCTATTTCTCAAAGCCCAAGGTCGACCACGTCATCATCCCCGAACCGCTCAACAAGGACCGCATCTGCCTTGGCCATCGTGGCGTCTGGTGGGCCGAGATCGAGACCAAGGGCGAAATCGCCCACGGCTCGATGCCCTTCCTTGGCGATTGCGCGGTGCGCCACATGGGCGCGGTGCTGGAAGCCTTCGAGCGAGAGCTGTTTCCCGCGCTCGACCGCAAGACGACACGCATGCCCGTCGTGCCTGAAGGCGCGAGGCGATCGACGATGAACATCAATTCGATCCATGGTGGCCAGACCGACGACTTCCGCCCCGGCCTGCCCTCGCCCAATGTGCCCGATTCGTGCCGGCTGACCATCGATCGCCGCTTCCTGCTTGAAGAAGACATCACTGAGGTGAAGGGCGAGGTCACCAGCATTCTCGAGCGCCTGAAACGCGAGCGCAAGAAATTCGACTACGAGATCCGCGACATCATGGAGGTGCAGCCGCTGATGACCGAGCGCGACGCGCCGGTGGCGTCGGCCGTCGCCAAGGGCATCCGCGAGATTTTCGGCAAGGAGCCGGAATATGTCATCTCGCCCGGCACCTACGACCAGAAGCATGTCGCCCGTATCGGCCATTTGTACGATTGCATCGCCTATGGCCCCGGTATTCTCGACCTCGCTCACCGACCCGATGAATGGGTCGGCATCGACGACATGGTGCAATCGGCAAAGGTCATGGCCATCGGCCTCGACATATTGCTTCGTAGCCAGTTCAACGGCTGAGTGGGCAAGCAACACTGGTCCGTTCGACCAAGAAATTCATTTCGGCAGCGCTGCTGCGATTGCAACAAACTTGATTTACTCGGCCGGAAAATCGCGCTTCTATCCGGCCGTCGAAGTTGAGCGGGGGAGATTTGAGCATGAAGCATTGGAAAACCATCGTGGCAGCCGCAGCGTTTGCCCTGGCATCCAGCACCGCCGCCATGGCCGCCCGCACCGATCTGGTGCTGGGCATGCCGCTGGAACCACCTCACCTCGACCCGACAGCAGGTGCCGCCGCTGCCATCGACGAAGTGCTCTACGCCAACGTATTTGAAGGCCTGACCCGGATCGGCTCGCGCGGCGAAGTGTTGCCCGACCTCGCTGAAAGCTGGACCATTTCCGACGACGGCAAGACCTATACGTTCAAGTTGCACACCGGCGTAAAGTTCCACGACGGGACCGACTTCGACGCTTCGGACGTGCAATTCTCGCTCAACCGCGCGCGCGGCGAAAACTCGGTCAATGCGCAAAAGGGCCTGTTTGCGGCGATCGACACCGTGGAAGTCGTCGACCCGTCCACTGTAAAGGTGACCCTCAAAAACCCGCTCGGCTCGTTCCTGTACAATCTCGGCTGGGGCGACGCGGTGATCGTGGCGCCGGAGACCGCCGACACCAACAAGGAAAAGCCCATCGGCACCGGCCCGTTCAAGTTCCAGAACTGGGCCAAAGGCTCGTCGATCACGCTGGTCAAGGCGGAAGGCTATTGGGGCGATCCTATCGCGCTTGAAAAAGCCGAGTTCCGCATCATCCCGGATGCGGCCGCAGCGATCCCTGCTTTGCTATCCGGCGATGTGCAAGCGCTGCCCAACTTCGCACTCGGCGACGCGCTCGCTCAGGTCAAGGCCGACCCGCGCTTCAAGGTCGTCATCGGCACGACCGAAGGCGAGACCTTGCTCGCCACCAACAACAAGCGCCCGCCCTTCGACAATATCAAGGTACGTCAGGCGATCGCGCACGCTATCGACCGCAAGGCGCTCATCGATGGCGCGACGGGCGGCCTTGGCACGCCCATCGGTTCGCACTTCGCGCCCCACAATCCGGCCTATGTCGACCTGACCGGCACCTATCCGCATGACATCGCCAAGGCCAAGGAACTGCTCAAGGAGGCGGGTCTCCCTGACGGCTTCAAGGCGACGCTGAAACTTCCGCCGGTCGGCTATGCTCGCCAGGGTGGCGAGATCATTGCTTCGCAACTGCGCGAGATCGGCATCGACTTGCAGATCATTCCGGTCGAATGGGCCGATTGGCTCAAGCAGGTTTTCACCGACAAGGACTACGACCTGTCCATCGTCTCGCACACCGAGCCCAACGACATCGATATCTATGCCCGCAAGGACTACTACTTCAACTACGACAACCCGGCCTTCAACAAGGTGATCGACGAGCTCAATCTGACCTCAGACGAGGCCAAGCGTACGGAGCTTTACAAGCAGGCGCAGAAGATTCTCGCTGACGACGCCGTCAACGGCTTCCTGTTCGAACTGCCCAAGGTCGGCATCTGGGACGCCAAGATCGAGGGTCTGTGGGAAAATTCGCCGATCCAGGCCAACGATCTGACCAAAGTTAAGTGGGTCGATTGACGATAGTTCTGTGAACTGCGCCGCTCCGCGACTCCCGCGAGCTTTCGGAGCGGCATTTTCTCGGGCAGTTTGCGATCGATGACGGCCTATTTGCTCAAACGCCTGCTGATCGGAATAGCGACCCTCGTCGTCGCTTCGGTCGTGGTGTTTTTGATGCTCGAAGTCGTGCCGGGCGATCCCGCACGGCTGATGCTGGGCATGAACGCCAGTGACGCTCAGGTCGAACTCCTGCGCAACCAGATGGGACTCAACGAGCCGCTCATCCTGCGCTATTTCAACTGGGCCGGTGGGTTGCTGTCACTCGATTTCGGCAAGTCATACACCTATTCGGTGCCGGTGATCGACCTGATCAAGGAGCGCCTCGTCGTCTCCTTTCCGCTCGCTATCATTGCGCTCACGCTATCCACGCTGATCGCCATTCCGGTCGGGCTGTTTGCCGCCGCACGTCGCGGCAAGGCAGCCGATACCGCTGCCATGGCCGTGGCACAGGTTGGCGTTGCCATGCCCAACTTCTGGTTCGCGCTGCTGCTCGTCTATGTCTTCGCCGTCTGGCTCAGGCTGGTGCCGGCCGGCGGCTTTCCAGGCTGGAGCAACGGGATCTGGCCGGCGCTTAAGGCGCTGATCCTGCCGGCATTGGCCCTTGCCTTGCCGCAGGCGGCCATTCTCGCGCGCGTCACGCGTGCCGCGCTGATCGAGGTCTTGGGCGAAGACTACATCCGCACCGCCCGCGCCAAGGGCATGCCGATGCGCGCGGTACTGTGGAGGCATGCCTTGCGCAACGCCATGATCCCTGTGCTGACCATCATGGGGCTGCAATTCGCCTTTCTGCTCGCCGGCACCATCATCATCGAAAACGTCTTCTACCTGCCCGGCCTCGGACGGCTTGTCTTCCAGGCGATCACCCAACGCGACCTGATCGTGGTTGAAAGCGTGGTGATGCTGCTCGTGGCAGCCGTGGTCGTGGTCAACCTGATCGTCGATCTTTCCTATGCGGTGGTCGACCCGCGCCTGAGGGCGCGGTTATGAGCGGGACTGCGCCACACAGCGAAGAGAGCTTCGTCGGCCGAGCGCTAACCAACCGCTCCTTCGTCATCGGACTGCTTTTCACCTTGGTCGTTGCCGCCATGGCGCTGGTGTCATTCTTCTGGACACCCTTCGACGTCACCAGGCTGATCGTCGCCGACCGGATGCAACCACCATCCTCCACACACTGGTTTGGCACTGACCATTTCGGCCGCGATGTGATGTCGATGATCATGCTCGGCGCGCGCAACTCGATTGCCGTGGCTCTGGTCGCGGTCGTCATCGGCATGGGCATCGGCGTGCCCCTCGGCTGCTGGGCTGCGGCGCGCGGCGGGTGGGTCGACGAAGCGGTGATGCGCTTCAACGACCTCGTCTTCGCCTTCCCTGCATTGTTGTCGGCGATCATGATCACGGCGGTCTTCGGCCCCAGCGCCATCAACGCCATCATCGCCATCGGCATCTTCAATATTCCGGTCTTTGCCCGTGTCGCCCGTGCCGGTGCATTGTCGATCTGGCCACGCGAATACATTCTGGCCGCGCGTGCGGCCGGCAAGAACAAGACCCGCATCACCATCGAGCATATCCTTCCCAACATCGCCAACCTGCTGCTCGTCCAAGGCACCATCCAGTTCGCGCTCGGCATCCTTGCCGAAGCGGCTCTGTCCTATGTCGGGCTCGGCACGCAGCCGCCAATGCCAAGCTGGGGGCGCATGCTGTTCGACGCACAGACGCTGATGATGGTCGCCCCCTGGCTCGCCCTCTTCCCCGGCTGCGCCATCCTGCTCACAGTTCTTGGCCTCAACCTGCTTGGCGACGGCATCTCCGACATCCTCGATCCGCGGGCGAGGCGCCGGATATGAGCCTGCTTACGATCGAGAAACTGTCGCTCAAGATCGGCAGTCTGCCGATCCTTCGGGACATAGACCTGTCGATTGCGCCGGGCGAGGTCATGGGCCTGGTCGGCGAGTCAGGCTCCGGCAAGTCGATGACCGCACTTGCCATCATGCAGCTTGCACCCGCCTCGGCGCGGGCCAAGGGCCGCATCACATTCGACGGCAACGACATCCTCAGTGCGTCCGAAAAGCAGATGTGCGCGCTGCGGGGCGACGATATCGGAATGATCTTCCAGGAGCCGATGACCGCGCTGAACCCGGTCAAGACCATCGGCGAGCAGGTGGCCGAGGGTATCCGCTGGCACACCAGGGCAAGCCGCGCCGAAGCGGAGCAGCGCGCCAGGAAAATACTCGACCGCGTTGGCCTGCCTGAGCAGAAATTCGCGCTCTCGCGCTACCCACACGAGCTGTCAGGTGGCCAACGCCAGCGTGTGGCGATCGCCATTGCCTGCGCGCTGAAGCCCAAGCTTCTGATCGCCGATGAGCCGACCACCGCACTCGACGTGGTGCTGCAGGCGCAGATCCTCGACTTGCTGAAAGAACTGGTCAGCGAAAACAGGATGAGCCTGCTGTTCATCTCGCACGACCTTGCCGTGGTGACCGAGATGGCCGACAGGATCACCATCCTGCGCCAAGGTACGGTCATAGCGACCGGTGAGACCGCGCGTACGCTGTCGGAAGCTACCCATCCCTACACGCGCCAGCTCGCTCTTGCTTCAACCCACGTGCCGGCACGGGTGAAGCCGCATGTCGACGATGTGGGCACCGAAAACCTGCTTGAGGTGTCCAACATCACGCGTGACTATCCAGGCCGGCGCAGGTCGCTGTTTTCCAAGCCAGAACCGGTCCGTGCGGTCGACAATGTCTCGCTGACAATGAAGCCGGGGGCGTCAATGGCGCTTGTCGGGCGCTCCGGCTGCGGCAAATCCACCCTCGCCCGCATGATCCTGGCATTGGACACGCCGAGTTCGGGCACAATCAAGTTCCGTGGCATGAACATCACCGGGCGCAGCGAGGCCGACCTGAAGCCAGCCCGCCGCAACATGCAGGTGGTGTTCCAGGATCCCTACGCCTCATTTGATCCGCGACATACGGTGGAGCGGCTGGTCGCCGAGCCCCTTCATTTGCTGGAACGGCGCCCCGACGCCAAGGAGCGCCGCAACATGGTGGCGCGCGCGCTGCATGAAGTTGGCCTCAGCCGGGCCGACATGGAGAAGTATCCGCACGAATTCTCCGGCGGCCAGCGCCAGCGCCTGTCCATCGCCCGCGCGATCATCACCCGGCCCAAGCTGGTCGTTGCCGATGAACCAGTGTCGGCCCTCGACGTGTCGATCCGCGCCCAGATCCTCGACCTGTTCGCCGAACTCAACCAGAAGCTGGGTGTCGCCTATCTGTTCATCACCCACGATCTGACTGTCGCCCGCGCCATCACCGACGACGTGCTGGTCATGCACGAAGGCCGGATTGTCGAACGCGGCAAGACAGCCCAGGTGCTCGACCAGCCGTCGTCTGAAGCCGCACAAGCGCTGGTGTCAGCCGCGCCCGACCTGCACCGGGCAATTGCCCGGCGGCTGCAGGAGCAAGGGTGAGCCGCCGGTTCGCGTAGCGAATTCATCGTGCCAGTGGCACGATGAAAGGCCAGCGAACGCCGGGACGATGCGAAGCATCGGGGACCCGGCCGGCCAACGCTGAAAAGGTCTACGGTGCCGGCTTCACCACATCGACGGGGCTGATGCCAAGCAGATCAAGCGTTCGGCGCAAGAGCTTGACCTCGTTTTCCGCCAGATGGGCGTCGGCCTTGGCGATATCGGCCATGTGGCGCGCGAGCTGCTTGCGCCGCTCAATATCCAGGTCGTGAAACATCGCAATCGCCTGCGAGCCGTTGGTCTCGTAACCGAACTCGTTGAGATATTCGACAACCGCATCAACACTGCCCTCGCCGATACCGAACGCTTCGGTACAGATCCGGCGAAAGACAGCCATCTCGCTCTCGCTCGCAACGCCGTCAGCCAGGATCATGCGAAACAGCAGCAGAAGCTCCGCCGACAGCACCGGATCGTCAGCGACCTTGCGCACGCCGGGGTCGCCCTCGAACATGTTGCGAATCTGGGCCAGCAATCCTGTCGCCATGCGAATCCCTTCCGTCGAGCTGCTTGCTGCTTCGATATAGAACAAAGTTGGCCGAAAAACACTTGGCCCAACGGCTAAGCTGCGGCTGATCCGGCGACGCTATTGCGCAAGCCTGTTCGCTGTGATCGAAGGCGGCTCCCTCCAGCGCGAAGCTTGGCGCCGATGTTCGACATTGCCACCGAAACACTCCTGTTCCTGATAGCTGCTGCGTTTATCGCCGGCTTCATCGATTCCATCGCCGGTGGTGGCGGGCTGATCACCATTCCTGCGCTGCTGCTGGCCGGTCTTCCGCCAGTGGAAGCGCTCGGAACAAACAAGCTGCAATCGCTGTTTGGCTCGGGCTCGGCCACCATCAGCTACGCCGCCAAGGGGCATGTCGACCTCAAGAAGCAACTGCCCTCCGCCGCCATGTCCTGCATCGGCTCTGTGTTCGGCGCCTTGCTGGCAACCGTCCTGCCTATCGAAATCCTGCGCACGTTCTTGCCTTTCCTGCTGATCGCGATCGCATTGTATTTCGCGTTCAAGCCGAACATGGACGACGTCAACCGCACTGAACGGCTGTCGCCTTTCCTTATCGGGATGACGGTGGTGCCGCTGATCGGCTTCTATGACGGCGTATTTGGGCCTGGCACCGGCTCGTTCTTCATGCTCGCCCTGGTCACTTTGGCCGGCTATGGCGTGCTCAAGGCTACGGCACATACCAAGCTGCTGAACTTTGCCTCCAACATCGGTGCATTTGGCGTCTTCGCGCTGATCGGCGCCATGGCCTGGAAGATCGGCATCGTAATGGGCATCGCCCAGTTTCTCGGCGCCCGGCTCGGTGCCCACATGGCGATGCGCAACGGCGCCAAGCTGATCAAGCCGCTCCTGGTCTGCACCTGCGTGGCACTTGCCATCCGCCTGCTCATCGACCCGACCAACCCGCTGCGGGTAATGATGGGCTTCTGAGCCGGTTTTGACCGCCATTCGCTGCGCTGGTAACGTCTGATTGCCTCAGCGGAGCCAGGACAATGGCAAGCGGCCAACTTTCTGCGGAAACATCGGCTGATCTCGCAGCGCAGTTCGAGATGGTGCGGCGCGCACCGTCAGCGTTGCTCGCTGGCATGGTCACCGATCTCATCGGCTTTCGCGAACTTGTTCCCGTCTACAGCCGTCAGACTGAAGCCGCTTCGCTGACCGTCCCTCTGGTCATCAGCTTTGGCGAGCCGTTCGCCATTGGCTTGAGCCGCGCGCCCGGCGACAACGACCGTTTCGCAAGTTTCGCCGCAGGCCTTCATGCCGGTCCGGTGACCATCGATTCCTTTGGCAGATCCTCCTGCGTCCAGGTCAATTTCACCCCACTTGGCGCCCGCCGCTTCTTCGGAATGCCTATGAGCGAGCTGGCCGATTGCATGGTGCCGTTCGACGAGCTGCTTGGCGCCCCAGGCCACCGATTGCGCGAAAGGCTCGGCGAGCAAACTAACTGGCACAAACGCCTGGATATTGCCGAGAACTTCATCGCCGAGCGCATGATGAACACGGCTTCCTCATCGGCCGAAGTCGGATGGGCACTTGAAAAAATTGTAGCGAGCGGCGGCCGCATCCGCATTGCGACCATGGCCACGGAGATCGGCTGGAGCCGCAAGCATCTCGCAGCCCGTTTCGCTGACCAGACCGGCCTGGGTCCCAAGGCGGTCGCGCGCATCGTCAGGTTCAATCGCACCGCAAGCCTTGCAAAGCAGGCCAGCCGCACAGGCTGGGCCGATCTTGCAGCTGAATGCGGTTATGCCGATCAGGCGCATCTCGTTCGCGAGTTTCGCGAGCTCGCAGGCGCTACGCCGACGGGGCTTCGCCTCGGCTGAGCCGGTAACATTTGTTCAATACGGCCAAACGGCACTCAGCCACTGTGGGCTATCGTTCGACGCTGCAAAGGAGGTGCCAGATGCCCACGCTCGAAGCTCCACGCATATTCCCGACACTGCGCTACAACAACGCCGCGAACATGATCGACTGGTTGAACGAGGCATTCGGCTTTTCCGTCCATGCCAAATACATGAACGGTGCTGACGTCGGCCATGCCGAACTCGCCTTGGGTGCGTCGCTGATCATGATCGGCTCGTCGCGGCCCGACGATTATGGCGCGATCGTCGGGGAACCCGGTCAAAACGGCGGCAAGTCGCTCTATGTGGCCGTCGAAGACGTCGATGCCGTCCACGCCCGCGCCAAAAATGCAGGCGCCCAAATCGTCCAGCAACTCACCGACCGCGACTATGGCAGCCGCGAGTTCGTCTGCCGCGACCCCGAGGGCAATGTCTGGTGCTTCGGCACCTACTGGCCAAAGGCTGGCGAACCGGCCGCCTGACCGGAGTCAGCGCGCGGCGGCGAAAATCGCGTCGCAGTCGAGATGGCGCTCAAGATGATCGGCGATCTCGTCCAGAGCGCGCTCGACTTCGGCGCGATAGTCGATGCCGCCGCCCCTGATGCCAAGGCTTTCGAGGAAACGTCCACGAAAGCCGTCGGCACCGAACAGGCCGTGCATGTAGGTACCAAACACTTTGCCGTCTGCCGAAGTCGCGCCGTCATCGACGCCATTGATGACAGCGGTGGGCCTGACGCAATCGCTCCCCGTCGTCCGGCCAAGATGGATTTCATAGCCCGACAGAGACTCGCCATAGCGCACCGACCGCGCCTCGACATTGCGGACCGTCTTTTCCGGCTCCATCACCGTCTCGACATCAAGCATGCCGAGGCCCTCGGCCTCCTCGACGTTACCCTCGATGCCCAGCGGGTCATGCACGACACGACCTAGCATCTGGTAACCGCCGCAGATGCCGACGATATGGCCTCCGCGCCGGCGATGCGCCTCGAGATCGCGGTCCCAGCCGTTTTCACGGAACAGCACCAGGTCACCGATTGTCGACTTTGACCCCGGGATGACCACAAGCCCGGCATCATCAGGCAGTCGTTGCCCAGGTGGAACGAACACCACCTCGACCTGAGGTTCGGCGCCCAGCGGGTCGAGATCGTCGAAATTGGCGATCCGCCCGAGCATTGGCACTGCCACCTTGAGCGCCCGTTTCTCGCCTCCGGCCAGCCGTTCGAGGATGACCGAATCTTCCGACGGTAGAAGTGCCGCCGCCTTGAGCCACGGCACGACGCCAAAGCAGCGCCAGCCGGTGAAGCGTTCGATGGCGGTGATACCCTCGTCGAACAGGCTGGCGTCACCACGGAACTTGTTGATGAGGTAGCCGACGATCATGCGCCGGTCTCCTTCCGGCAGGATCAAGTGCGTGCCGGCAACCGATGCGATCACCCCACCCCGATCGATGTCGCCGACGAGAATGACCGGCACGTCCGTCCGCGTGGCAAAGCCCATATTAGCGATATCGCGCGGGCGCAGGTTGATCTCGGCCGGCGAGCCTGCACCTTCAACGATGATGAGATCGGCACCCTCGCCCAGCTTGGCCCATGAATCGAGCACCGCTCCCATCAGCTTGGGCTTCAACTCCTGATAGTCGCGCGCCTTGGCGTGGCCAAAGACCTTGCCCTGCACCACCACCTGGCTGCCGATGTCGCTTTGCGGCTTGAGCAGTACCGGGTTCATGTGGATCGATGGCTTCACGCCACAGGCAATCGCCTGCAGCCACTGCGCCCGGCCAATCTCGCCGCCGCCCGCCTCGCCCGGAATGTCGGCGACAGCTGCATTGTTGGACATGTTTTGCGGCTTGAACGGCCTGACTTGCAGTCCGCGATTGCGCGCAGCGCGGCACAGCCCCGCCACCAGCACGGTCTTGCCGACATCGGAGCCTGTGCCCTGGAGCATGATCGCCTTGGCCATGGTTCAGCCCCTTTCGCCGATGATCGTCCCGGTCACGGTCGATTTCGCCGCCAACGGTCCGCCACGCCAGAGATAGAGCGCGAGCAGCGGCTCGCCGCCGGTTCGCATGGCGTGATTGACGTTGGAAGCGTGGTGGATCACCTCGCCGCCCCGCCTTTCGCGAAAAGGCGCGTCGCCCATGCGCCATTCAGTGCCGCCGGTCAGCGGGATGTAGACCTCTTCAGCGACATGGTGGTGGTCGGGATATTCGATGCCGGGGCCGAGAACGAGAAACCCGGCAGCTACTTTGTCGTTCATGTAGTGCCCGCGCGTGCCGAACAGCTCGACCCAGCCGTAATTATCGAGGAAATGCTGGCCAAAATCCGCAGCCGTGTAGGTCTGGCCCCAACAGAGTTCGTCGCGTCGTTCCGCAAGCAGCCTCGCCAGCGGACGAAGCTCGGCAGGTGCCAGCTCAATGCTACGGTCGAGAAGACGCGAACATTTGATAACGTTTGGCTCCAGTGTCCGCACAGGCATCGCCCAGTCGATATCGCCGAGAAATTCACCTACAGGTGAGACCGAACCGGCCATCTGGAGATAGCTCCTGAAGGCTTCCAGCAGCTCATCAAATTTTGTCGCCACGTCGCTTCTCGCCCATGCATTTACGCACAGCCGCTCTGTTGAAGGTCGGGTTGCGCGGCTGCATCATTGGTCTAGATTGAACGCCGCGCATAGCCAAAAAAACGACAGGGAGGCCGACATGGACGCCGCAATCGATGCGACTGCCGGTCAATTCGAACTCAACGAAGACCAGCTGGCCATTCGCGAAATGGCGGGCAGTTTCGCCGCCGAACGCGTGGCACCTCATGCGCTCGAATGGGACAAAGCCAAGCACTTTCCCGATGACGTGATCCGCGAGACCGGCCCGCTCGGATTCGGCGGGCTCTACGTCAAGGAAGACGTCGGCGGCTCCGCTCTTACTCGCCTCGACGCCGTGCTCGTCTTCGAGCAGCTGTCGCAGGCCTGCCCGGGTTTCTCGTCGTTCATCTCGATTCACAACATGGTGGCATCGATGATCGATCGCTTCGGCAACGCCGAGCAGCGCCAGCGCTTCCTGCCCAAGCTCACCTCGATGGACTGGCTGGCCAGCTATTGCCTGACTGAGCCGGGCTCGGGCTCGGATGCGG
This sequence comes from Aminobacter sp. 01T433, assembly GCF_056398585.1. Taxonomy (NCBI): domain Bacteria; kingdom Pseudomonadati; phylum Pseudomonadota; class Alphaproteobacteria; order Hyphomicrobiales; family Phyllobacteriaceae; genus Aminobacter; species Aminobacter sp. 01T433. The sequence goes on along the minus strand of NZ_JBFTPR010000008.1, from coordinate 57,041 downwards.
CAGCGCTGCGTACCCGCGCCGTGCTGGACGGCGACCACTATGTCGTCAACGGCGCCAAGCAGTTCATTTCAGGCGCTGGCGACAGCGACATCTATGCCGTCATGGTGCGTACCGGGGCAGACGGCCCTAAGGGCATCTCGACGCTGGTCGTACCCAAGGACACGCCCGGCCTGTCCTTCGGCGCCAACGAACACAAGATGGGCTGGCACATGCAGTCGACGCGGCAGGTGATCTTCACCGATTGCCGCGTGCCGGTCGAAAACCGCCTTTCCGACGAAGGTGCCGGCTTTGGCATCGCCATGGCCGGCCTCGACGGCGGCCGCCTCAACATCGCCGCCTGCTCGCTTGGCGGTGCGCAAGCAGCACTCGACAAGGCGCTTGCCTACACCGCCGAACGCAAGGCATTCGGCCAGACCATCGACCGTTTCCAGGCACTGCAGTTCCGCCTCGCCGACATGGAAACCGAGCTGCAGGCCTCACGCCTGTTCCTCTATGCGGCGGCCTCGAAACTCGACCACAAGGCCCATGACGCCTCCAAATGGTCGGCCATGGCCAAGCGCCTTGTCACCGACACCGGCTTCAACGTCGCCAACGAGGCGCTGCAACTGCTCGGCGGCTACGGTTATCTGCACGACTACGGCATCGAGAAGCTGGTGCGCGACCTGCGTGTCCACCAGATCCTCGAAGGCACCAACGAGATCATGCGCGTCATCATCGCGCGGCATATGATCGGAAGGCAGTGAGGATTGGGGCAGTAGGGGAATAAGGCAGTAGGGCAGTAAAATAACAACAAGCCGCATACATGGCGCGCTTGCAGACACCTTCCCAGCCTACTGCCCTACTGCCCTACTGCCCTACTCCCTTGTTGCCCTACTCCCCTAACACCCGATCCACCCACCGGAGGAACATCAATCATGACCACAGTCGCCTTCATTGGTCTGGGCAACATGGGCAACCCCATGGCCGCCAACCTCGTCAAGGCCGGCCACGCGGTGCATGGCTTCGACCTGATGCCCGAGCATCTTGAAACAGCGCGCGGCAATGGCGTCACCGTCATGGCCAATGCCGTGGCAGCAGCCAAGGACGCCGACGTGGTGATCACCATGCTGCCGGCCGGCAAGCATGTGCTTTCGGTCTATGAGGACATCGCGCCGAAGCTGAAAAAGGGCGCGCTGCTGATCGATTCCTCGACCATCGACGTCGATTCGGCGCGTAAGGCACATGCCATCGCCGCCAAGCATGGCCTGTTGTCGGTCGATGCGCCGGTATCAGGCGGCACCGGGGGTGCGGCGGCCGGCACGCTGACCTTCATGGCGGGCGGCGCACAGGCAGCTTTCGACAAGGCCGAGCCAGTGCTCCAGCCGATGGCGGGACGCATCGTCCATTGCGGCGACGCCGGAGCGGGCCAGGCCGCCAAAATCTGCAACAACATGATTCTTGGCATCTCGATGATTGGGGTCGCCGAGGCGTTCGTGCTCGCCGAAAAGCTCGGCCTGTCGCACCAGGCCCTATTCGACGTGGCTTCGACCTCGTCAGGCCAATGCTGGTCGCTGACGTCCTATTGCCCGGTGCCGGGCCCCGTCCCCAATTCGCCGGCCAATCGCGACTATCAGCCGGGCTTTGCCGCAGCCCTCATGCTCAAGGACCTCAAGCTGTCGCAGGAAGCAGCGCAGCAGGCAGGGGCAGTCACCCCGCTCGGCGCCGAGGCAACCCAGCTCTATGCGCTCTATTCGGCACTCGGCAATGGCGGCGCCGATTTCTCCGGCATCATCAAGTTCCTGCGCGGCGAACCGGCCTGATCATTCCAAAAAAGTTCAAAATTTAGGTTTGATTAAGCTCTCGCTAACCACGCGGTAACGATGTCCAGCTAAAACGGTTTGCAAGGGCGGTCTTCGCAGCCGCCCCGGGCTCCGGATCAGGTCTTGCGTACCGGAGCAGTAACCTTCGCTGGTCAAGCGTCGCGAAGGGCCATGCGTTCAAGTGGCAAAGCCGCGTTCCCGTTTCGGGGCGCGGTTTTTGCGTTCAGCCCTTGATTACGTGTCGGACTTACTCGCCAGTCGACGGAAATTTGCCCTCACGCGCTTGCTCGCAGGCCGCATCGCTGCGGCTACCGATTTCTGCGCCGCAACACCGTTGAACACCGAGGGCGTGCGGCCTGACAGCACTTCGGGCCAGAACTGCATGGCCGATTGGAAATACGACATCTGTGCTGCAACGACGCCTTCGGCCATCGCCGCCGTCTTTTCGGTGACGGCAGCCAAGGTTTCGCCACTCAGCATGCCACCCTTGCCTGCTTCAGTGGCCATCATCGGCAAACGCATCGCGATGACCATGGGCGCCAGCATCAGATTACCGGCAACAGCGGTGGTTTGGCGCGAGGCGCGCATCAGACGACGGTTCTTCATTTGGCTTGCTCCAGCGGGCCTTGCCAGACCGGCGAAGGCTGTCTCTGACAACAGCCTCAATCATTGTGCAGTGCACAATACGCCTCCAGCCTGTCATGAACAAGCTGAAACGGCTCAGTCGTTTGGCGGTCTACGAACCGAACGACATCTCATAGGTTGCCCAAGCCATGACGGGCGTCATGTGAAATGGGCAGGCTATTAGCCTGCCCAGCTTATTCATTTTGTCCGGCAGCGACCCGTCTTGGTCGTTTCCTTGTCGCCGTCGTCATAGGCTATGCCAACTTTCTCGCCGGCCAACGAAGCGATCGTGCCTTTGTACCACTCACCGGCGCCCTTGAAATTGCACTCGACTTTGGTACCGATCTTCCAATCGTAGGGGCGAACCTTGCTGAGGCTGGTCGTTTCACGCTCATTGTCGTCGTATCGAACGGTGATCTTGTCGCCTTGCACCTTTTCGATGACCCCAGCGAACCAATAGCCAGAACCCTTGTAGTTTCCGAGAACCCAATCGCCGGTTGTCTGCGCGCTCGCGGTGCCAAGCGTGGTGGCGAAAATGGCACCTGCGGCCAACAGAACAGAAAAATGCTTCATCAAAATATCACCTTGGGATGCAACCCATAACCAGCCCCCAATTGAACTGGGTAAGAACACATATTCGAGCTAATATGAATGCACGATGAAGTACTTCACCGGGCGCCGAAAGCTGGAGCAGCGATAGCCGAACGCTGATCCGACGAATTTCCGGATCAGTCGTGGCGGCGCACCGGTTCGGTCACATCCACCTATTCGATCAAAGGCACGATTGATGTGCCGTTCATCATCCCGCCTCCGGCAAACAAACCGGACAGGAACATGCCCTGCCCGGCTGTTTCATGTTCAGGCTTTCCGCAGGTCGGCTTCGGCGAGATCGAGAGCCTTGAGAATGCGGTCGAAAGCCATGTCGATGGTGGCGCGGGTCCAGATCAGCGGCGGCGACAGGATCATCGAATCGCCGGTCGCGCGCATCATCATGCCGTTGGCGATGGCGTGGTCGCGCACAACAACTGCAGCACTGCCTCCGGGCGAGAAACGTTCCTTGGTCGCCTTGTCCTTGACGATCTCGATCGCGCCCATCAGGCCGACGGAACGCACTTCGCCAACCAGATCGTGGCCGGCGATGCGCTCCTTCAGCATCTTGGCGAAATAGGGACCCGTGTCGGTCTTCACCCGCTCAACCAGGCCTTCGCGCTCGATGATCTCAAGGTTCTTGAGCGCCACCGCACAGGCCACCGGGTGACCCGAATAGGTGTAGCCGTGATAGAATTCACCGCCCTTTTCGACCAGCGTGTTGGCGATCCGGTCACCCACCAGAAGCGCCGACAGCGGCTGGTAGCCCGAGGTCAGCGCCTTGGCGGTGGTGATCGTGTCGGCTTCGATGCCAAAAGTCTGGGCCGCGAACCATTGGCCGGTGCGGCCATATCCGGTGATGACTTCGTCGAGCATCAACAGCACGTCGTATTTGCGGCAGATGCGCTGCACCTCGGGCCAGTAGCTCACAGGTGGGATCTTCACGCCGCCGGCGCCCATGATCGGCTCGCCGATGAAGGCCGCGACGTTTTCAGCACCTGCCTCAAGGATCGCGTCCTCGACGGCCTTGGCGGCGCGCAGGCCAAAATCGTGGTCGCTTTCACCGGGCAATGCCAGCTCATAGGCATATGGCATCATGACATGGACGATGTTCGGAACCGCACCTCCTAGCTGGTGATGCATGCCATCCATGCCACCGAGCGACGTGCCGGCGACCGTCGAGCCGTGATAGGCCATCTGGCGCGAGATGATGCGGTTTTTCTGCGGCTTGCCTTCGAGCGCCCAGTAGTGGCGAACCAACCGAAGTGCCGTATCGTTCGATTCCGAACCTGACGAACCGTAGAACACCTGGTTGATGTTCTTGGGCGCGAGTTCGGCGAGTTTCTTCGACAGCAGCACCGGGGTCGGCGTCGAGCATTTGAAGAAGGAGTTGTAGTAAGGCAGCTCCTTCATCTGGGCGTAAGCCGCCTCGGCAAGCTCGGTGCGGCCATAGCCGACATTGACGCACCATAGCCCGGCCATTCCATCGAGCAGCTCGCCACCTTCTGAATCGTAGATGAAGGGCCCTTCAGCGCGCGTGATCATGCGCGAGCCGATTTCGCGCAGTTCCTTGTGGTCGGTGAAGGGGTGGAGATGGTGCGCGGCATCGATCTGCTGAAGCTGCTTCAGCGAATAATTCTGATAAGTCATTGGGTTGTGCCTCTCTCTTGAATCAATCCGGCAAGTGCCGGGGCGGATTCGAGATCAGGCGGGCGGCGAATAGCCGATGCGCGCGCACAGCCGCATAAGCTCGGTATGCCGCGTCCGTGGGGACGGCGTCGAAACCGCGCTGGGCAACGGGATATGGGCAACAAATGCGCACATGAGGACACTTTAACCCGGCGTTTTACGAATCCACAAGCACAGGAAAAATCCCCCTCGCACATAGCGTTGGAATAGAGCGACCTCTTGCAGCGTTGATTGCGTGTGTGGCCCGCGTTTTTTCGGCCAAGCCCAGGGAGCGATCATCATGAAAACGATATTCTCAGCACTTGCCGTCCTGCTTGTGAGCACTGCAGCCTTGTATGCGGCCGAACCCGCCAAGGTCATGGATAGCAAAGGGGGCAAGATCTACACCGATGCCAAGGGCATGACGCTCTACACCTTTGACAAGGATGCCAAGGACAAATCCAATTGCGACGCGGCCTGCATGAAAAACTGGCCGCCCTTCAAGGCCGCTTCCAGCGCCAAGGCCGAAGGCGAATGGACCCTCGTCAAGAGCGCTGACGGCTCGCATATGTGGGCTTATGAAGGCAAACCGCTCTACACATATGCCGGCGACAAGAAGGCTGGAGACATGGCTGGCGACGGCAAGGGGGGCATGTGGCACGCCGCCAAGGCTATGTAGCGACCGGCCTCGCTCAGCGGCGGTGATCCGCCGCCGCATTTCTCCGCAAGCTGTGTGGCATCCACAGCTTGCGATGGCCTCTTGTGTTCACGAAAATCTGCGCCTGGCAGCGCGGTAAAGCGCAAAGGCGACCAGCATCACGTTGAGGCTGACCATGACAGTGGGCAGACCCTGCGTCCCTAATATCTGCATTGCCACACCGGAACTCGGTGGCCCAACGATGCCGCCCACGCCCCACATCAGCGCGAAGGCGGCATTGCCGGCCACCAGCGCACTGCCGTTGAAGCGATTTCCCAGCTCGATGAGCCCCATGGTGTAGACGCCATAGCCCACAGCCCCAAGCACGACCAGCACCGGCCAGATAAATGGGGTTGCGATCAGCATTGGCAGCAACAGGGCGCACACCGCGGTAGTGGTCGCGCAGAACACGATCATGGCCCGACCGCCGAAACGCTCCGCCAAAAGACCGAGCGGTATCTGCAACAGGATATTCCCCAGGGAAAGTGCGGTGAGCATCGCCGCCAAGACCGCTTCCGGCAGGCCGTATCCGGCGCCAAAGACCGGCAGCAGCGAATAGGTGCTTTGCTGGTTGGCGGCAGAGACGAGAACAGCGAACAATAGCGCCGGCGCAAGGGCCGCAAAACCAACGACGCCACCGACAGCCTGGCCATCGTCCTCGAACCCGGCCAGACCGGCCGACAGCAAACGCAGCATGACCGCGCATGCGACGAAACCGGCGATCGCCACCACAAATGGCGTCCAGCCCGTTGTGCCGACAATGGTGAGCACCAGTGGCCCCGAGGCGTATCCCACCCCCATAAGCGTGTTGAACACGCCCATCACCCGCCCGCGACGCGACGGCGGCGCAAGCGACAGCGCCCACACCTCGCCCAGAATGTAGAGCGGGTTGATGCACACACCCGCGAGGAAGCGTATCAAGAACCAGGCCACCCAGTCCTGCAGATAGCCGATGGCGAAAAAACAGAGCGCGCCAGCGAGCGAACAGCCGACCGCCAGGGATCGGGCGCCCACCAACCTCACGGCAAGGGGTACGAAGGGCGCTGAAACGATAAGACCCAGCGGCATCATTGCGGCCGACAGTCCGATCATGGCCGGAGACATGCCCTGCTTCTGCATCAGCAGCGAAAACAGCGGATAGCTCAGGCCCTGCGCAGCGCCGAACATCGCCAATGCAGCGGTCACGCCGCCAAGCGCGGCCCATCGCAATGGCGGCTCGGCGGTAGAAACTGGAGATGTCATCGCAGCCACCAAAAACGAATCTGTCGAGGCAATCCTATCGACAGCCACCGCATCCGGGATGCCTCACCACGCCTGAGAGCGTCGGTCCAGGCCCACCGCCTTATGTCGCTTCCCTCGCGCTATTGGTCGCCGCCTCCGCAATGAGGGATTTTCGCCCGGTCCATTATGCCCACGACATTCGCCTTGCCGTGAGGATTCCCATGACCGTGGCCCTGCCCTCTGCCGAACCGGCTCCCGCCGCCGACCGCGCCCGCCGTGGGGGCCGTGCCGGCAAGCGCGCCGGCACTTCTTCGGCCTTCGAGCAGCCGCCATTCCGCCAGCTCAAGATACCTTTCGCGCCAACCAAGCTGATCTCCGACGACCAGCTCGAGTCTGTTCACCTGGCGTCGCTTCGCGTGTTGAAGGAAATCGGCGTCGATGTGCTGCACGACGAGGCGCGGCGCATCATGAAGGCACACGGCGCCGACGTGCGCGAGGGCTCGGAACGCGTGCGCTTCGATGCCGACATGATCCTCGAGCTGATCTCGCATGCGCCGGCGGAATTCACCCTGCATGCGCGAAACCCTGCGCACAATGTGCGTTTCGGCGGCAACAATCTGGTCATTTCGCAGATGGCGTCGGCGCCCAACTGCTCCGACCTCGACCGTGGCCGGCGGCCAGGCAACCAGGCCGACTACCGCAACTTCCTCAAGCTCGCCCAGATGCACAATATCCTGCAAACGACTGGCGGTTATCCGGTCGAGCCGGTCGACATTCATCCCTCGATCCGCCACCTCGAATGCATCCGCGACCTTGCCACCCTCACCGACAAGGTGTTTCACATCTATTCGCTCGGCAAGGAGCGCAATGTCGACGGCATCGAGATCACTCGCATCGCCCGAGGCATCTCCCGCGAGCAGATGCTGGAGGAGCCGTCGGTCTACACCATCATCAACACCAACTCGCCGCTGAAGCTCGACGTGCCGATGATGGAAGGCATCATCCAGATGTCGTCGATGGGCCAGGTGGTGATCGTCACGCCTTTCACATTGTCCGGGGCCATGGCGCCCGTCACCATTGCGGGTGCGCTGGTGCAGCAGAACGCCGAGGCGCTTGCTGGCCTCGCCTTCACCCAGATGGTGCGCAAGGGCGCTCCCGTCGGCTATGGCGGCTTCACCTCCAACGTCGACATGAAGTCCGGCGCCCCGGCCTTCGGCACGCCTGAATACATGAAGGCCCAGCTGATCGGCGGCCAGCTCGCCCGCCGCTACAACATCCCCTACCGCACATCGAATGTCTGCGCCGCCAACGCTGTCGACGCGCAGGCGGCATATGAAAGCGTGTTTTCGCTATGGGGTGCGATCCAGGGGGGCGCCAATTTCATCCTCCACGGCGCTGGTTGGCTCGAAGGCGGCCTGCGCTGCTCCTATGAAAAGATGATCCTCGACATCGACCTGCTGCAGATGGTGGCCGAGTTCCTGACCCCACTCGACCTGTCGGAGGATGCGCTGGCCATCGACGCCATCCGCGATGTCGGACCCGGCGGGCACTTCTTCGGCACCCAGCACACGCAGGACCGCTACAAGAACGCCTTCTATGCGCCTGTTATCTCAGACTGGCGCAATTTCGAGACCTGGGCCGAGGCGGGCAGTCCAACTGCGGTGGAAAAAGCAAACCGCGTCTGGAAAGAGCGCCTCGCCTCTTATGAGGAGCCCTGGATGGATCCTGCCCTTCGCGAGGAGCTCAACGCCTTTGTCGACAAGCGCAAGGCCGAAGGCGGCGCCCCAACCGATTTCTAGAGAAGGATTTCCATGCACAAACGAGAGATCAACTCGCCAGATGCCCCCATGCCCGCCGGTGGCTACGCCCAGGCGATCGAGGTGACCAACAATTCGCGCACGCTTTACATCAGCGGCCAGATTCCGGTCGCCAAGGACGGCTCGGTTCCTGACGATTTCGACAGCCAGTGCTGGCTAGCTTGGCGCAATGTCGAAGCGCAGCTGCACGCAGCCGGGATGAACCTCGACAATCTGGTCAAGGTGACGATCTTTCTTTCCAGCCGCGCTCATGCGCTCGACAACCGCCGCATCCGCGCCGAAGTGCTCGGCGACCGCAAGATCGCGATGTCGGTGATCATCGCTGGCATCTTCGACGAGGCTTGGCTTCTCGAAATCGAAGGCGTGGCAAGCGCCTGAACCCACAGATCACCTCACTTGACTCAATTTACGCGCAACTGGACATAACTTCATGAAATCCCATGTGAAAGCGGTTGTCATCGGCGGCGGCGTGGTTGGCTGCTCGGTGTTGTTCCACCTCACCCGCGCCGGCTGGACCGACGTCATGCTGATCGAGCGCTCGGAACTCACTTCCGGCTCGTCCTGGCATGCCGCCGGCGGTTTCCACACGCTGAACGGCGACCCCAACGTTGCCAAGCTGCAGGCCTACACCGTCCAGCTCTACAAGGAGATCGAGGAGCTTTCGGGCCAGTCCTGCTCGCTGCACCTCACCGGCGGCGTGATGCTCGCCGATAGCCCGGAGCGCATGGATTTCTTGCGCCTGGCGCACGCCAAGGGCCGCTATCTCGGCATGGACACCGAGCTGATCACCCCGTCCGAGGCCAAGAAGATGTTCCCGTTGATGGACGAAAAGCATTTCGTCGGCGCCATGTGGGACCCTGTCGAAGGCCATCTCGATCCATCCGGCACGACGCATGCCTATGCTAAGGCGGCGAAGAAGCTGGGTGCAGAGATCGTGCTGCGCAATCCGGTCAAGGAACTGACGCAGGACCCCGACGGCACTTGGAACGTCATCACCGAACAGGGGACCGTCAGAGCCGAGCATGTCGTCAACTGCGGTGGCCTGTGGGCGCGCGAGATCGGCCGCATGGTCGGCGTCGAGCTGCCGGTGCTGGCCATGGAGCATATGTACCTGCTGACCGAGCCGATGCCCGAGGTCGAAGCCTTCAACAAGGAAACTGGCCGCGAGATGATCGGCGTGCTCGATTTCAAGGGCGAGATCTACACGCGTCAGGAGCGCAACGGCATCCTGCTTGGCACGTATGAGAAGGCCTGCAAGCCGTGGTCGCCGGTCAACACGCCGTGGGATTTCGGCCACGAGCTGCTCGCGCCCGACCTCGACCGCATCGCCCCTTCGCTTGAAGTTGCCTTCCAGCACTTCCCTGGCATTGCGAATGCCGGCATCAAGCAGGTCATCAACGGGCCATTTACCTTCGCGCCTGACGGCAACCCGCTTGTCGGCCCGGTCCAGGGCCTGACCAATTTCTGGTGCGCCTGCGCGGTCATGGCCGGGTTTTCGCAAGGCGGCGGCGTCGGGCTTGCGCTGTCCAACTGGATGGTCAACGGCGATCCCGGCTTCGACGTCTGGGGCATGGATGTCGCGCGCTGGGGCGAGTGGGCGAGCCTGCGTTACACCAACGCCAAGGTGCGCGAGAATTATTCGCGCCGCTTTTCGATCCGCTTCCCCAACGAAGAGCTGCCGGCCGCGCGCCCGGCACAAACCACGCCGCTCTATGACACGATGGTGGCCAACAACGCCGTCATGGGCGACAGCTGGGGCCTGGAGACGCCGCTGTGGTTCGCGCCAAAGGGTACCGAGCCCAAGGACATCGTCTCGTTCCACCGCTCCAACGATTTCGAGCATATCGGCAATGAGGTCCGTGCCACCCGCGAACGCGTCGGTGTCACCGAGATCGCCAACTTCGCCAAATACGAGGTGACTGGTCCTGCATCGGAGGATTTCCTCAACCGGCTGATGACCAACCGCATGCCGAAGAAGGGCCGCATCGTGTTGACGCCGATGCTCAACGAATTCGGCAGGCTGATCGGCGATTTCACCATCGCCAAATCAGGCGACGACAAATTCATGATCTGGGGTTCGTCGGCGGCGCAGAAATACCACATGCGCTGGTTCGAAAAGCACCTGCCCAAGGATGGTTCGGTGCGCATTCACCGCTTCGACCAGACACTTGTCGGCCTCTCCATCGCTGGCCCCAAGTCGCAGGCACTGCTTGCCAAGCTGGTCGACGTAGACGTTTCCTCCAAGGCCTTCCGCTTCATGGATTTTCGCGAGATGGCGGTCGGCGGCGCGCCCTGCATGGTCAACCGCATCACCTATACCGGCGACCTCGGCTACGAGATCTGGATGGCGCCGGCTTACCAGCGCCTCGTCTACAAGGCGATCAAGGAGGCGGGCGAAGAGTTCGGCATCGTCGATTTCGGCATGCGGGCGCTTTTGTCCATGCGGCTTGAGAAAAACTTCCCGACCTGGTTCCGAGAGTTGCGGCCGATCTACGGACCGTTCGAAGGCGCGATGGATCGCTTCATCAAGCTTGAGAAAAACGACTTCATCGGCCGCGAGGCAGCCGCCAAGGAACATGCCGAAGGGCCGAAGCTGCGTCGCGTCTCGTTCTATGTCGATGCACATGATGCCGACGTCATGGGCGACGAGCCGATCTGGGCCAAGGTCGGCGCCAAGGATTATGGCACGATCGAAAAGCCGCATGGCTATGGCGCGCCGCGCTTCGACGAAAGCGGCAAGGAGGTTCGCGGCTCGACCGCAGCCGACGGCGCATCGGCGGTGCGTGGCATCGTTGATGGCGACTGGCGCGTTGTCGGCTGGGTCACCTCAGGCGGCTACGCCCACTACGTCGAGAAATCGATGGCCCAGGGATATGTGCCGGCCGCACTTGCCGAGAACGATGCAGACGGCCTGTTCGAGATCGAAATCCTCGGGCGCCGGCTTCCCGCCCGCATCAACATCGAACCGCCATTCGATCCCTCGGGCGAGAAGATGCGGGGGTAGATTCGCTGATGGACACCTCCTCGAAAGGCAATTTCGGGCGCCGCAAGATCATGCCTTTTGAGCCGGGTTCGGTCGAACAGTTGCGCGACGAAGCGCGCAACAAGGCTGCATCGCTCAACCAGCATGTGCTGGGCTATGGTGCCGTCGCCGAAGCCGAATGGGCGGCAGCCGGCATTCCGGCGCCCGACCTGCCGACCATGCGCCGCTATCGTCTCGATCGCATCCGCGCCGAACTCAGGCGGCGCGGCTATGCCGGCGCCCTGCTCTACGATCCCGTCAACATCCGCTACGCCACCGACTCCACCAACATGCAGCTGTGGGTCGCGCACAACCCGACTCGCCACTGCTTCGTTGCCACCGACGGGCCGGTGGTGCTGTTTGACTATTTCTCCTGCGAGCACCTGTCCGATCATTCTGGCGTCGTCGACGAGGTTCGTCCGGCGGTGTCATGGATGTATCTCTACAGCGGCGAACTGACCGATTTGAAAGTGCGCCGCTGGGCCGAAGGCATCGCCGACCTCGTCCGCGAGCATGGCGGCGGCAATCGCCGCATCGCCGTCGACCATCTCGATCACGAGGGAGTCGACGCACTCGCCAGACTCGGCATTTCCATCAGCAATGGCGAAGCGGTGATGGAGAACGCGCGGCTGATCAAGTCGGCGGACGAGATCATATGCATGCGCCGCGCCATCGTCGCCTGCGAAGCGGCGATGGGTGAAATGGAGGCAGCGCTCCGGCCCAGCATTTCGGAAAACGAACTATGGGCCGAACTGCACCGCGGCAACATTGCGCGCGGCGGCGAATGGATCGAAACACGGCTTTTGTCTTCGGGGCCACGCACCAATCCGTGGTTTCAAGAATGCTCCTCACGCGTCATTGCGTCAGGCGATCTCGTCGCCTTCGACACCGACCTCATCGGCCCCTACGGCTTCTGTGCGGACCTGTCGCGCACATGGCTGTGCGGCGACGGCCAGCCGTCGAGTGAGCAGCGTGATCTCTACTGTATCGCTGCCGATCAGATCGCCCACAACACCGCGCTGATGCAGCCGGGCATTAGCTTCAAGGAATTGGTCGAGCGCTCGGCCGTGCCGCCGCCTGACTGTTTTCCAGCACGCTACGGTGTGCTCTATCACGGCGTTGGCCTTGCCGACGAATACCCGACCCTGCCGCATGCCGCAGACTGGACCGCCGATACGCCTGACGGCGTGCTTGAGCCGGGCATGGTGCTATGCGTGGAGAGTTATATCGGCCGCCTTGGCGGGCACGAGGGCGTCAAGATCGAGGAGCAGATCCTCATCACCGAGACCGGCAACCAGCAGCTTTCGAGCTATCCGCTCGACAAACGGCTGCTTGGCAAATGAAAAACGCCGGAGCGAACCCCGGCGTTTCTCGAAGGATGCGACTTACGCCTTCTGCACCACGGTTTTGGGCGCCGCTTCAGGATCTTCCATCCGCGAAAAATAGTTCGCCACGAGCGCACCCGAAATATTGTGCCAGACGCTGAATACGGCGCTCGGCACAGCCGCCAGAGGCGAGAAATGCGCGTTGGCAAGGGCTGCGCCCAGGCCGCTGTTCTGCATGCCGACCTCGATGGCGATCGCCTTGCGCTTGGCGAGCGACAGCCCGGCCGCGCGCGCGGCGAAGTAGCCGAGAAGCAAGCCAAAACCGTTGTGCAACACGACCACGGCGAAGATCAGCAGGCCGGACTGGCTGATGGCGGCCTTGTTGACCGCCACGACCGCCGAGACGATCAACACGATGCCGGCGACGCTGACCAGCGGCAGCATCGGCACGGCCGCCTTGACCAGCGAAGGTGCGAACTTCTGCAGAATGAAGCCGGCCGCCAACGGCACCAGGATCACCTTGACGATCGACAGGAACATGCTCATCGCGTCGACCGGCAGGTATTGGCTGGCGAACATCCACACCAGGAACGGCGTGACAACGGGCGCAAGCAGCGTGGTCACGCTGGTGCAGGCAACGCTCAACGCGACGTCGCCCTTGCCGAGATAGGTCATGACGTTGCTGGCGGTACCGCCGGGGCAGCAGCCGACAAGAATGACGCCTGCGGCCACTTCCGGCGACATCGGGATGATTTTCGTAAGGAAGACAGCAAGCAACGGCATGATGATGAACTGGCCGAGCACGCCGATGGCGACGTCGAATGGACGGCGCGCGACTTCGGAGAAATCCTTGGCCGAAATGGTCAGTCCCATGCCAAACATGATGATGCCGAGCAGCACCACGATTCACGGCGCAAAGATGCTGAAGGTCGACGGCAGCACGAAGCCGAGGACGGCGAACACGATCACCCAGATGGCGAAACTGCGGCCGATGAAATTTGAAAATGCAGCAATTGTTTTCACGACAGGTCCTTGGGAGGATTCTTCTTGGGGAGGACTCTCTCGTCGACAGGCGCGACAGAAAGTTGCGCGCTTGTCCCGCCAAATTGACAGATTGGCAACCCAAAAGCGCTCGTTGCGAGCTTTTTGCGATAACGTTACGTCGTTTGAAGCGCCCGATCAGATTTGGTGTGGACAGGGTCTTTGGCAAGTGGCTTCCGCTGCACCTTGTACTGATAGTGAAAGCGACCCTGCAACGTCGCCACTTTCCTTCACCAGATCGGACCGCATATGACGCATACCCTTCGGATTGGCCTTTCAGTCCTCGCCCTTGCCGCGGGCTTCACCTCGAACATGCCAGTTGCGTCAGCACAGCCGCTGGCGCCCAAAGTGCTGGTCATAACGATGTTTGGAGGCGAGGCAAAACCGTGGATCGAGGGCCGCAAGATCGAGACCAAACTAAGAATTCCGGGCTTTGCCAAGGAGTATCCTGAACTCGCCTGCGACGCAGCCGGCCTGTGCGTCATGACGACTGCGATGGGCTATGCCAATGCGGCAAGCTCGGTTTCGGCGCTCATCTACGCCGGTCTTGTCGACCTCAAGCAGAGCTACATTGTGATCGCCGGCATTGCCGGCGTTGATCCGACAGATGGCACGCTGGGTTCGGCGCATTGGGCGCGTTATGCCGTCGATGCTGGCCTCCGCCACGAAATCGATCCGCGCCAGATTCCCGCCGATTGGCCAGATGGAGTGGTTGGGCTCGGAGCCAAGCGCCCTGGCGAAAAGCCAAGCTGGGGATCGGCAACCGAGGTTTACCAACTCAACGAGCAGCTTCTGCAAAAGGCATTTGCCCTGACCAGCAGCGTCGAGCTTGCCGACAGCCCCGAAGCAAAAGCCTACCGCGTGGCCTACGTGACTGCACCCGCAAATGCTGCCCCAAGTGTAAGCATCTGTGACACGCTGTCCACCGACACCTACTGGCATGGCTCCATGACCGCCAAAAGCATGGGCGACTGGGTGTCCCTACTGACCGAAGGCAAGGGAAACTACTGCACGACCCAGATGGAGGATAATGCCTCGCTAACCGCGTTGCGCCGCGGGGCTGATGCCGGCTTGCTCGACTTCGACCGCATCGCCTTGCTGCGCACAGCGTCGAACTTCGACCGCGAGCCAACAGGGGTCAGCGCCATCGATTCGCTAAGCGCAAAATCAGGCGGTTTCGGGCCAGCCGCCACCAACGCTTATCGGGTCGGCTCGGCCTTCGCCGATGCAGTCATCGACAATTGGACGGCATGGGAAAAGGGCGTTCCGGCCAACTAAGCCGCGTCCGGAAAAGCGGGCGGCCCAGGCCGCCTGCTTCGCTCAGAGTCTAGCCATAGCAGCGTTCAACGACGCCATCGAAGCCGCCGGCGAGCCTAGGGCCGTGATATAGGGCAAACCCTTGCGCTTGCCGGTCCAGCCAACCACCATCACATCCCTTGTAGCCGGCTCGAAGCGCTGCGCCAGCGCCCAGCTTTGGCAGTCGATTGTCGCGACGTCAGCCCGGCCTTCGGCGATGGCGACGATAGAAGCGCGGTGGCCTCCGCTTTCGATGCGTTCGGAAAACAGCCGCAGTCCTTCGCCCATGGCGGCAAGATCGCGTGAAATGCCAATGAAGCCCGACATCGAATCGTGGCTGTTGAAGGCAAAGCGCTTGCCGCGGATCAGGTCGAGCGGGATGAGTGGCGCATCACCCTCCGGCGCGTGCGCATGGTCGGCGGTGATTGCTCCGCGCCGGATCACAATGGCGCTCGAATAAAACTCGCCGCGTCCGCCTTCGATGCCGTCATAATTTGGTTGCCCCAGCACTCGCACATGCGCGGCAAGGCCGGTCGTTTCCATAGGGCCCCAGCAAGTCTGCCCCAACAGCAGTTTGGGATGCCGCCACAATGTCGGCAGATCGAGCTCGTCCGGTGGCAGCGTCGCTGGATCGGGTGCGATCTCCGCGCCTGACGCGTCACGAATGCCGCCCGGTATCGCCGGCAAATCGCCATTGCGTCGGGCCAGGTTTTCCGGCGCTTCGATACCAGCCCGGCGGATCGTCGTTCGCAGCTTTACCCATTGCGCATCGACCTCGTCGCGCATTTCAGGCCAGTCATACATCGGCAACGCGGCAATTAGTACGTTGCTGTTTTCACTACACATTTTTTTCAACGATAAACTTTTAGCGGCTTCTGTGTTGTGATTTGCGTTGCGATCCGTTGCTATTCCCGCCCGTCTTTACTCATTTCATTTTTGCGGGTACGACATATTCGTACTTGGTGGGGAGGATGTCGTACCATGGGAACAATCGTAGCACGCAAACGCAAGGGCGGGACGACCGGATATACCGCACAAATCCTTCTAAAGAAATCTGGAGAGATCATCCACCGCGAAGCCAAGACCTTCGATCGGCGAGCAGCCGCGTCGGCGTGGATTGCAAAGCGAGAGACGCAACTTCGCGAGCAAGGCCCCGACAAGCCGCAGTCGTCCATCACGGTTGCCCAGGCGATCGACATGTACACCAAGGAGAGCCGCAAAGAGATCGGTCGCACGAACGCGCAAGTCCTCAACTCGATCAAAAAATACGACTTTGCGAAGCTGCCCTGCTCGTCGGTTACATCGCAGGAGATCGTTAAGTTCGCCCAGGAGCTTGCGGCCGACAAGTCGCCGTCAACGGTCGGGAATTACATTTCGCACTTCGGCGCCGTTGTCTCGGTCGCCGGCCCCGCATGGGACATCCCGCTCGACCCCGAGGCGATACGGGCGGCGCGCATCGTGTTGACGCGGCTCGGGATCATTGGCCGGTCAACTCGCAGGGACCGGCGCCCGACGATGGACGAGCTTGATAAGCTGATGACCCTGTTTGCCGGCAGGAAGGCGGACGCGCTGCCGATGGCCAAGATCGTCGCGTTCGCGCTTTTCTCCACCCGCCGCCAGGAGGAAATCACGAGGATCACATGGGCCGATCTGGACGAGAAGCATTCGCGCGTTCTCGTCCGCGACATGAAAGACCCTTCGGAGAAATCCGGTAACGACGTGTGGTGCGATCTGCCAGAGCCGGCGCTGAAGATCATTCAGTCGATGCCGCGAACCGCCGAGCAGATTTTTCCGTACCTCGCCGCCACGATCGGCACGACGTTCAGGGACGCAAGGGAGCTTCTTAGTCTTGGCGATCTAAGGTTTCACGACCTCCGCCACGAAGGCGTGTCGCGCCTGTTTGAGATGGGCTTAAACATTCCGCACGTCGCCGCCGTCAGCGGGCATCGGTCATGGCAGAACCTGAAGCGGTACACCCATATCCGCCAGAGCGGCGACAAGTACGAGGGCTGGAAATGGCTCGACGCCGTCACTACCCCGGCATTATCAGAGGCGCGTCGGGATCGTCCTCGCGGCAGACCACGGAAGTAACGTCACGCCAGCGTGATAACCTCATGGAAGAGCTTTACCGTTTCGGTAGTCTTCACAATCTCGTAGCCGACAAAGGGTTCAAGGAAGCGTCCTTTGTAACCCTTCGGTTGACCGCGCATCAGCAGAGCCTTCACCTTCGCAAGATCGCTCCACCTGTCGGTGCCATTGTTGGACGAGTAGAATTCGCCGTAGCTCCCGGCCTTCGCCGGGAACCTGATGCGATAATAGGAGCGCTTGATTTCATCCATCACGCCACCTCGCCCGCCACGCGAGCGTAGGCATCAGCGCGTTCCTTGTTCTGGCGCGCCTTCACCAGCACGCCGACAGCGACCGCCACAGCCACCACCACGACGACGAGAGCAACCCAGCCCAGGCTATTCGTGGCCAAGTCAGCGCCACCGACGACGGCGCCACCGCCAGCCGACGCGCCGCCAGCCTTGTTCTGATCCTTGGCCTTCGCCTCAGCTTTCGCGGCCTCATCCTTCAGGATGGCAGGAACATCGACCTTCCAAGGTACGGCACGGTTCGACAGCCACATCGCAACCGCCCGCGCCTCGACATCGGCGATGCGCCGCGACCAGCCCTTGCCGAACACCTTGAACGTCGACAGACCCTGCACGAAGCTCAGGCGCTTGGCGCAAAGCCTCTGTATGGCGGGCTTGCCGCCGACGACGATCAGCGCCTTGAGCGTTTCAGCCCCGACCTTGCCGTCCTGCTTCACGCCAGCAACAGCCTGGAGGTGCTTCACAGCCCGCCCCGACCCCGAGTTAACGCCGTAGTCGAGCGTGGCAAGGTCGACACCATACGGGAGGTCTTCGCCCCGGATCGGCGTCCAGTAGCCGTCGCGGTAGATCGGCGTCACGCTTTCGAGCGTCAGGTTTTTGATGTCCAAATTAGGATAGGTGTTCGCCGCAACGCCGTATTTGGTACCCTTCAGGGTTCCAACGCCGACCTTGCCACCCGTCCAGTTTCCAGGGTCACGACGGTCATTCGTATACCCGCCTTCATGCGAGAGAGTGATCGGCAGACACGCCGGGAGATTGCCTTTTGCCATGTTTAGCCCCTGTTAAATTTATGTTGCGATTTATGCCACACTCATGCGACTATCGCAACACGCCGAAGGGGGTACTCCGAAGTCCGAGAGGCCAGGACTAATCCGCGCTGATCACCCTTGAGGAAAGGCACCGCTCCCCGGAGGCTTGTGGCTGTGGCGGTGAAATCAGGCAAGGCCGGAACCCTCGACCTCACCAGTCGAGGGTTTCTTTTTCCTGATCGAACAATGTCGGCCTTGTGAACTTCACTCGATCCTCGCCAGCGGTGCGGTCGCGCTCCATCTCCCAGCCGAGGTTCTTCATCACGCGGCCGATGCGCGCGGCGTGGCGGTCATTTGCATCCTTCAGGGGGATGCCCAGGTCTTTCAGGATTTCGCTCTGATAGACGGCCGACCGCGTCTTTGCGAGATCGGCAATCGCATCGGTCCATACGTCGACGTCTGTGCGGCGCATCTGCTCCGCCACAACGTCGGCGGCTTCATCCGGCTGTATCCAGTGAGGCGTATTCTTGCGGAACTCGATGACGGCTTCAGCCCATAGCTGATCTCGGTCACGGCATACCGCGTCGAAATCGATTTTGCCGACAACCACCGGCCAGAAGCGGCGCGCGCCGGTCGGGTCTTTGAGGTAGTTCGAGCCCTCTGGGTTGATCGTGCCGGCCAGAACAACGCGGCGCGGAACCTCAATCACCGATCGGCCATATGGCGGGCGGTATCTGTCCACCTGCCGGGTGAGGAACTTCTTCACCGCGTTCGTTTCCGAGGCGTTGAAGCGGTGCATTTCCGCGACCTCGATCCCCCACACGCCGGCCATTTCCATCATGGCATCCTTGGAGCCGATGTCGGAAAGCTCGTCGGTGAAGAACGACTTCCCGAACAGGTCGCGCAACACGGTCGACTTCATCGCGCCTTGCGGTCCTTCAAGGATCGGCATCGTGTCGACCTTGCAGCCCGGCTCCAGGCCGCGAGCTACCGCCGAGATCAGAAAGCGCATGCCGACAGCGGCGTTATAGTTCGTGTCGACGCACCCGAGATGTGTCACAAGCCAGCGCCTTATCCTGGGTTTGCCGTCCCACACCAAGCCGTCAAGGTACTCGCGCAGCCGATCGAACTGGTATTTCTCAGCGACGGCGGAAACAACAGGCTGGATCGTCGTCGACTTCGGCGTGAAGTGCATCCCCTCCAGCCACATCGCCGCGTTGGCGTAGTCGGTATCTCGGAGCGTGCGCGGCTCCCAGTGCGCGCCAGCGTCTTCCCACGGCGGGCAGCGCATCAGCATGATGTTCATTTTGAATGCGTCGAAGCCGAACACGCCCCGCATCTTCGGATGGTTCTCAAGGAACAGCATCCAGTTTTTCGCGACACCCGGCTTGGGTTGCCCGTCTTCCTTGAACACGAGGTCGACTTGCCACGCGTCGTCAGCCTTGACCGTCACACGCGTCTGTATGTTGGTGACGGTCGCCGACTGAGGTTGCTCCTGCTGCGTCGTCTTGGCCTGCACGACGGTACGGCTGGGCGCGGTAGGCGCGGCCATCGGCGCCGGTTCCGGCGCGGGCGTCGGCTCAGGCTCTGGCTCGGGCGACCAGATACGAACGCGCTCCTTCATGAACTCGTCGATCTGCTGCTTGCTCCAGCCATCGCGAACGGCGTCCGCCACATCGAAGCCCTTCGGGAGATCACCCGACACGTCGAGCACCTTCACCGAGCAGCCGAGGCCCACCAGCAGCGCCGCGATCTCGCCGGCAGTCTTCACCCCAGGCCCGTCAGCATCGGGCCAGATGATCACGGAGCGGCCCGCCAGCGGCGACCAGTCAGTATGCCTGATGCCGAACGTGCCGCCCGCCCATGAGACGGCTTGTCTATAGGAGCCGGCCACCATGGCGTCGGCGCACTTCTCGCCCTCAACGATGACGATCTGCCCGTCGCGAAGCGAAGGATTGCCGCCCCCTATGTAGAGCGGGCGAGGCTTGGGAAACGGGAACCGCGACCAACACTCGTCGCCAGTCGGCATGCGGACCCAGCAGACCATTGGCGTTTCTTTGCGCCCATCGTCGAACTCCCGGCGCAGCACATAGCCCAGCGACGAGCCATCGGCGTTGAAATACGGGAACACCATGGAGGGCGTGAAGCTGCCCCACTCCCATTCATGGCCGGCGCGCTTCGGGTTGTAGACCTTGATGCGCTTACCGACTTCGATCTCTCGCGGAGCCGGAAGCGGCAGAATGCGCGCGTAGATGTCGACGACTTCAATGCGCTTCGGCACGATGTTCGGGCCGGCAGAGCCGCCGCCGAGGATTTTGATTGCCTCTCTGGCGCTGACATTCTTGATCTTCTGGACGAAGTCGACGACATCGCCGGCAGCGCCGCAGCCGAAGCAATGGAACCGCTCGTTGTGATCGTTGCCAGTAAAGATCGTGAACGACGGCGTATCGTCGGCATGGAACGGGCAGCAGCCTTCCCACTCTTTGCCATTCGCCTGGAGCGCCACGCCATAGCCGGCAGCGGTGTCCGATAAGGACACTTCCCGGCGAAGACGATCGATTTCTGACATTATGATTTCCCAAATCAGTGTTGCGTTAACCACAACACACCGCAACAGTCATTGCAAGAAAAAACCGGCCCCGAAGGGCCGGCTAATAGTGCGATCTGGGAGGATCAATGCCCCGCACTGTGGACAACTGTAGTGATTTTGTCAACACATTGGGCATCGAAAAGACCGCCACGCAAGATAGCGTCTAAATCCTCGTCGACCTTGGCAATCCCAGCCTTGCCGCCTGCCCTGTGGACAGCGGAAACGAAGTTCTTTTGATCCTCAAAAGCTCCGCCGCGCGCCGATTTTGTCTCGACCGCCGCGTAGACTGCGACGGTCTTGCCGACCATGTCAGGCGTGATGACGACTGGCGTCCAGCCAATAAGGTCGGACATACCCTTCACGCCAGACCTGAAAGGTCGCGGGTTGCGAATGGTGATCGAGCCGTCACGATTTTTCGTGACATCGCCCACCCAGGCTAGGCCGATGTTCATGCGGAACAGCCTCGCCCCGAGATCGGTCGCGCGCTTCATGCAGCGCCGCATGAAATCAGCTTCTGACATCGCGCTCGCCAAGCTGAGGACGAACGGCGCGGAGTTCGCAAGAGAATTCCCAAAGCTTTGTATGCTCGTGAGATTTCACCTTGGCATTCCCTTCAACGGCGCGCGCAAGGCACTCATCCATATCGTATGGCAGAGGCCCCCACGTCCCGCCTATGCCATTCGCGACGTATAGGATCATGAACAGTTTCATCGCCGAACCTCCCCGTTAGAACGGAATTTCGTCGTCGATCTGATCCTGCGAGCGACCGCCAGCATCGCTGCCGGCGCCCTCGCCAGGATCAGACGCGCGACCGCCGCCGCCGTCGCCCTGTCCGCGACTGTCGAGCATCTGCAATTCACCACGGAAGTTCTGCAGAACGATTTCGGTCGTGTAGCGCTCGACGCCGTCCTTCTCCCACTTGCGGGTTTGCAACTGGCCTTCGATGAAAACCTTCGCGCCTTTCTTCAGGTACTGCTCGGCGATCTTCGTAAGCCCCTCATTGAAAATCACCACCTGATGCCACTCGGTCTTTTCCTTGCGCTCGCCCGAGTTCTTGTCGCGCCAGCTTTCCGATGTCGCAATGCGCAGATTGACGACAGGGTTGCCGTTATTGAGGCGGCGGACTTCAGGGTCGGCGCCGAGATTGCCGACTAGAATTACCTTGTTCACAGAGCCCGCCATCTATCGCGCCCCCGCCAAACGGAGCAGGTCATTGCCCGCGCCGATCACCAATTTCCAAAACAGTTTCATTGAGCGTTCTCCTTAAGCAAAAGCCGGAACCCCCGGCGATAGCCGACGTTTTCAATCTGAACGCCGGAACCATTGAGGCGACTGCGCAGCCGGTGAAGGCCGAACTTGAACGCCTGATACATTTTAGTGTGGGACGGCCCCCCGTCAGGATCGTCGGCATACATGGCGTCAAAGATGCGTTCGGTTTGGACCGGTCTGCCCTTGCCCCGCCAGATCGCGGCAAGAATGCGCGCCTCGAATTCGCTAATGCCGAAGTTTTCGACCACGATTTCCACGGCAGGCGAGCGAACAGGCTGCTTGCAGCAGGGGCATGGAATTGCGAGTTTGCTCAGGTCAACCGTTTCGGCGGGCGTGGGCGCGGGTGCGGAGACGCCGACGCTATCCAAGACGCCATCGCTATACGTGGCCATCGCGTTGCTAACGTAGTCCCGCCTGATGCCTGTTTTAAGCTCGCCAGCGGGATCACCCCGCCAGCCGTGTGAGTGCTTGAGCCCCATTATCCTGCCCGCCTTTCGTCTCGCTTCTGAAGTCGCGCACTGATCACGTGCGCCGCCCATTTCTCGGGAGATTTTGACTGCCGCGCCGTCGAGGACTTCAGGAGGTAGTCCACCTCCCTCTGGAGAGACGGGTCTTTCAGATCGGCGCCGCGAATGAGTTTGTCGGCCAGATCGCGGGCCATCTTGTCGTGCTCGATTTTCTTCGCGCGCCGCACCGCCTCGATATCGATTTCCTCAAGCTCGCCGTCGATCTCCTCGACCTTGCGCGGGCTGGCGGACACCTCGTAGACGTGGCCGCAGTCGGGGCATTTCGGGCCGGGCGCATGGGAGGCGTAACACTTCGGGCATGTCCGGCAGGCTTCCTCGCCGCCCTTCTTCGCCTTAGCCACACCATCCAGCGACCATTCGCGGTCATCATCCGGTAGGCCATTGCGGGCGAAACCGCCGACGAGGTCGAGCAGGATGGCCGGCTCAGGCTTACGTCGTAGGCCGCGACCATGCTTCTGGAGATGCCGCGCCAGAGATTGCGTCGGGTAGAGATCGAGGACACATTCGATCGGCACGTCGCGCCCTACCTGGGCGGACATATCGAAACCCTCGCTGAACAGGTTGCAGTTCACGAGACCGCTGATCTGGCGATCGGCCAGCGCGAGGAATGCCTTGTCGCGATCCACCTGGGGCGTGTTGCCGTCGAGCGCGATGAACAGTTCGCCACTGGCACGGAACTCGGCGGCGAGTTCTTCGGCCCGCTTCACTGACGGGGCAAAGGCGATCGTTCGTTTACCCGGCGCAAACTTCCGCCAGTGCCGCACCGCGCCTGACATCACGGCTTTGCCGGCAATGAGGTCATCAAGCTCCGAGCCGATGTAATCGCCGTTGCGCGTATGCAGCCCCGACAGATCGATGCCCTTCGGCGAGAACGCACGGTATTTGGAGAGGAAGCCGTTCTCGATAAGCCAGCGGGGCGACGGCCCCATGACCATATCATCCCACACGTCACCCAGCGGCTTGCCGTCCAGACGGATAGGCGACCCTGACAGGCCGATGATCTTGGTGCCGGTCGACTTATAGTAAGCCACGACAGCGGCCCAACCTGGGGACGCAGACAGGTGCGCCTCGTCGATGAACAGATAGTCGGCAGGATACTTTCCGAGGCGGTTCTTCAGCGTATCGATCGAGGCGATCTGCACCTTGCGGTAGATGTTGTGGTGGTAGCCGGCCGCGATATACGAGTACGGGATATCGAAGCCGTCGAGCGTGACCGCCGTCTGCTTCAGCAGCGCAATGCGGTGCACGGCGAAAATCACGCGCTTGCCAGCATCGGCGATCAGCTTGATCAGCGCCGAGGCCAGAACGGTCTTGCCGAACCCTGTCGGCGCATAAGCCAGCACCGAACCATGCGAACGCAGCGCAACGCGGAGCTTGGTCCGAACGGCCTCCTGGTCATCACGCAGGACGATCACTTGCCCGTCACCATGCGCTTGATCTGGGTTTCGAATGGCGCCATGCGCTCCAGGCGCATCGCCAGCAGGTCGAAGGCTTCGGCGTCGTCGGGCGACAGGACGATCAGCGTTTCCGTCGATGTCGCCCCATCCCGCAGCCTCGTCCGTGTAACGAGAGAGCGGAGGAAATCGGCCTGATCCTTAATGGTGAGCGCGCGCGCCGCCATGGTCAGGCGCTCGGCGTCAGGTCGTTCGGGGTGATCTCGACCCCATGTTCCACGCCGACCGCCAAGATCAGTTCCTGGTCGCGGCCGCTGATCAAACCCTTGTCGTCCTTCAGAGCGCGGCTAATCTTGGAGCGGTGGCGACGGAGCATCCGCGCAAGGCAGGCCGAATTGACGCCAAACTTCGCGTGGACCTTTTGCCATGGCGTTTTACGGGGTTCGTTCACTCGCCGTTATCCTTAATCGATGTGGTTAACGCAACATACGTTGCGCTTATCGCATCGTCAATAAGAATGTTGCGTTAACTACACCAAACGGTTGATGCGAGATTTGTTGCAACTTCCGCAACAATCGTGGCATTAACAGCACGGGGTTTTTAATTCGGGCGGCATTTGTTGCCGCAGCGTCAGGAGTTAATGATTATGCAGGCACCCATCGATCAGGGTTGGTTCTTCCAGCAGCTGGAGAATAAAAACCAATCCCTGCGAGGGTTGGCGCGGCATATGGAACTAGACCCTTCCGCAGTCTCCCGCATGCTGGCAGGCAAACGGAGAATGAGAATGGAAGAGGCAACTTTGATCGCGCGTTTTCTCGGAGCGCCGGTCAGCGAGGTCTTAAGCCACGCAGGCGTGGCTCTAGACACCGAGGGAATACCCACACGCATTCTACTGGCCGCCACCATAGGAGGCGACGGCATAATCGAAAGACTGACGCAACCACTACCGCTACCCCAAGGCGTTATCGACCGAGCCAAGGCGGCGATACACGTCGGCAGTAACTCATCTGTAATAGCGGCGCAGGTTCGCGCGTCGAGCGGGCCACTCGCTCCGTGGGATGATGCGGTCGTGCTGTTCGGATACACAGAAAGCGTGGAGCCCGCAGCGATCGGGGCGCTTTCGGTTTGCCGCCTCCTAGATGGGGCGCAGATCATCGCCAGAATTGAGCGCGCCAGAAAAACAGGCGAGGCGCGCATTGTGACATTCAAGGACGAGACGCGCGAGGTCGTATTGCAGACGGCCACGCCTGTTCTGGCCGTCATTCCATAGCCTGACCTATTGCCTAGGGTATTTATTCCCGAGCCTTTTAGGCGCCGATTTTACGGCGCGATCTACCGGCCTCCGTGCCGGTTTTTTATTCTCTGCAATGCGAATTAAGCATCATCAAAAAACAGTGTTGACATTTGAGCATCGTAGCGTCAGTGTTGTGTTTATCGCAACGAATACGGAGGCAGCAACAACACAAGCAGCCCCAACCCTTTCGATACGGGCGGTGTTCTTAACCACCGCCCACTTCGCAAATCTGGAGAGATCAACATGAACGAAGTACCTGGAGACTTGGCGGCTATCGGCCCCGGCATCTACGCCGACATCGAGAACGACGCCTATCATTCCGGCCCCGGCATTTCCAAGTCGGGCCTTTGGACGATTTACAAGCAGACGCCGAGGCACTTCAAATTCCCGGCGCCCAGAGAGGAAAGCACCCAGGCAACCGCCGCCAAGGACAAAGGCACGGCGTTCCATTGGGCGATCCTTGAGCCGAACACGTTCGAGGCACGCGCCATGCGCGGCCCTGAGGACCGGCGCGGCAACAACTGGAAAGACGCCGTTGCCGAGGCGAAGAACACCAAGCGCCTGTTGCTCACGCAAGGCGACTACGACGACGCGCTAGTGATCCGCGACACCGTCCACGCCGACGCATGGGTCAATGCGTTGATCGTCAGTTCGCATTCGCAGGTTGAAACGTCAGCATATTGGACCGACCCGGAAACCGGCGCCCTTTGCCGCTCGCGCCCCGACCTCTATCGAGCCGATCATGGGATCATGGTCGACGTGAAGAAGTCCCGCAGCGCGCACCCCGAAGCCTTTGCGCGCAGTGTGATCGAATACGGGTATCACGCGCAGGAGCCTTGGTACACAGACGGCCACGTTGCCAACGGCCAGCCCGTCAATGGCTTCGTGTTCCTTGTGTGGGAAGACAAGCATCCGTTCGTCACCGCGCGCTACGAACTCCCGCCATCGATCGTCGACGAGGGCCGCGTGATCTGCCGCAAAGCGCTCGCCAGATATGCCGAATGCCAGAAGCGCAACGAGTGGCCCGGTTATTCCGGCGAGATCACCGAGCTTCAATTCAAGCGCTGGAGCTACCAGGAGATCGACGCGCCGGTCGATGAGGCCGCGTGATGGGCGTGATCATCAGCAAGATTGAGGAAATCAATCACATTCATTGGGCGGAACTCCGCAAGGGCCGCGTCACCAAGGCGACCCGCGTACTGGCAGTTGATGACACGACTGTCCTCATCGAACTGGCAAACGGCGAGTACACCGTCGCCGGCAGAAGGCACGCGCCAAACGGCAAATGGGCTGTGCTGGAATACGGCCTTTGCCGGTTCACTGGCGGCGTCCTCGACGGGCTCGTTCGGCTTGGCATCCTTACTACCGAGCAGGTGTCCGACCACAAGAAGTCGGTCAAAACGAGCGCCGAGGAACGTGAGCGCAAGTATGTGGCCAGAAACCTAGAGGAGGCCTGCAAGGCGCTCGGGATACCGACGCCGCAGGTCCCGCCTGCCGCGTGACAGTCGGCGAACTAACAGCCCGGTTCTGGTCGGCGGCGAAATTTACACGCCGCTGCCCAGATCGACCGCAGGAAACAGCGCAACGCGTCTTGAGGCACATCGCCAGATACGCAACCGGCACCCTCCGCAAGCGCGCCATCGAACTCATTAAGGAAGACGACGATGTCTCAGGCACTAGCTACACAGGATAACAGAGCAGTTCAGGATAAGCCCCTCACGGTGCGCCAGCAGATCGACCAGCTGAAGCCGGAATTCGCTAAGACGCTCCCCAAGCACATCGAGCCCGATGCGTTTGTCCGAACCGTACAGACCGCGATCCAGTTGAACCCCGACCTCATGAACTGCAATCCTCGATCGCTGTTCGCGGCCTGCATGAAGGCTGCTGCTGACGGGCTGATCATCGACGGTCGCGAGGCCGCGCTTGTGATCCGCAACGTCAAGGTCAGCAAGAAGGACGAAAAGGACAGGTGGGAGAAGCAAGCGGTTTACCAGCCGATGGTTCAGGGGTTGATGAAACTCGCCCGCAACTCTGGCGAGATCGCGTCGATCGTCAGTCACGTCGTTTATGAGCATGACACGTTTTCATATGTGCTTGGTGACGAGGAGCGGATCGAGCACGCGCCGGCCTCCTTCGACAAGGATCAGGGCCAGCCGATCGCAGTCTATGCCATCGTGAAGTTGAAAGATGGCACGGCAATCCGCGAAGTCATGCGCAAGGCAGCAGTCTTGAACATCGCCGCGCAAGGCCAGAACGCCTATCAATACAAGCCTGAGAGCGGCAAGAACTTCGCCGAATGGTGGCGCAAGACGGCTATCCGCAGGATCACGAAATACATCCCCAGATCGTCCGACGCTATCGGCCGGTTCGCTTCAGCCGCCGAGCAGATCGACGATGATTTCGACTTCGACGGTGAGGCCGAGCCAGCGAACAACGTCACCGCCTTGCCGGCCACCAAGAAGCGCGGCGCCGCAGCGGCGATGCTCAAGGACATCACGCCTGAGAAGCGCGAGCAGCAGCAGGAGCCGGCAGACGACGAACCGCCGCATGACCGCGTAACCGGGGAGATCGTCGAATACGACGGCCCCGACCAGCAGCCAGGGGACGACATATGAGCGCGGCTAAGAACGGCGGGCCGGCGTTCCCAATCCAGAACGCGCAGTACACGGAAGCCTACGGCGGCGCTCCCGGTATGACGCTCCGCGACTGGTTCGCCGGCAACGTCGCGGCCAACCAGATGCAACTCAATGGGCACAACGTCAACGAACACCAGCGGCGGCGACCGCCAAGTGGGCGTACATGGTTGCCGACGCCATGATCGTAGCGAGAGAGGGGTAACGATGACGAGTATCCGAATGCTAGCCGACGATCACGATATCGGCCTCACCGCGTCCGAGCTTGTGGAGGCGAAGCCGAGCGGAGGCCGGGCCATATACTTGAGCGGTCCGATGAAAGGATACCCGCGCAGCAACTACCCTCTATTCAACTCCGTTGCCGCGCGCCTTAGGAGTGCCGGCCATCGCGTCTACAACCCGGCCGAGTTCGGCGTCGACCAGCCTCGCGCCGTTTTCCCTATCCGAGAGGCTTTCGCCGCCTACAGCAAATTCATTTGCGAGGAAGCCGACGCGATCGTCCTGCTGCCTGGGTGGGAGGCGTCGAAAGGTGCAGCAGCCGAGCGCGCCTTGGCGGACAATTGCGGAATTGAAATCATCCTGTTCGACCAACTCTCCATCACCGTCTAACCACCAGCCAGCGAAAAGGAAACAGCATGGCCACCAACCAGACCGGAATTGCAATTGTCATCAAGGCGTTCCTGCCGATCGGCAAGGACCTCGACCAGCAGCTTGCGGCGTTGACCGTCGTTAAGACGGCGCACGAAACAGGCGATTATGCCGCCCTACTCGCAGCCGCAAAGATCGACGAGGTGAAGACCGAGCAGAAGACGCGCCGCGTTGATGATGCGCCAGTAACCGACCTCGTGAGCGTGATCGCAAACGCCACGATAGAAACCGTCGCGGCGAACAACCCGCTCCTTTCACCGCAGCCAGAGCCCGGACCTGCACCCGACGACGAAATCCCTGCCCCGAACGACGACGCCGAAGATATCCCGGCATTCCTCAAGACCAAGAAACCCGCCAAGGCAGCTTAGTAGCGTTGCGATTTTCACATTCAGACGGCGGCATTCGTGCCGCCGTTTCTATTTCCAGCACCCAGCCGCGCGGCCGTAGCGATCCGTGGCGACGAGCCAGCGAGCAACAGGCTCCTCCTGCGCTACCAGCCTTGCCGGCTCACTGACCTTCGGCGGCGCCGTCCAGCCCGCGCAGTTCGTCGCACTCGTCGCGCAGCCCGCCAAGCTCAAGGCACAGGCGAACGCTATCCATATTCCGAACGGTCGCATCGATATCACCCCGCTTCTGGTAGGCCGCAACTGTGTCCTTCAGGGCAGCAAAACGGCCATCGCTCCTGCCCTTGGAATAGCCGGCAGCAAGCAGGGCAGCGGCTACAGCGACCGCCGCGCCAAGCCGCCACAGCCACGCCGTCACGACTGCTCGCGCCTAGCCTGGGCCTCGCTGTCGCTGGAAAGGACCGCAGGACGCGGGCGCATCCATATGTTGACGACGATGATGGTGAGCGTGACCAGCGGCATGTATTTGGCCGGTACGACCTCGCCCCAGTTGTAGCCGGCGAGCGCGGAGACGATTTCCGGCAGGACGACGACGGCGGCGGCGGCGGTGTTGAACAGCCATGTGCGCCAGCGTTTAATGACCTTCAGCATTATGGAACCTCCATTGAAGGCCCCAAATTACCGGCGCTCAGTTGAGCGGGCGAACTCACATGCCCGCTACGTTGAACCCGCCTGTCATTGCAAACTTAAATACCAGCCCGAGGAACATGGCGAAAACAATCCAAATCGCCTTGACGATGTGTCCGTTCAGCTTGTCGACGCCATTTTGAATGCGCTGCAAGGCGGCATTGATATGAGGTTTTTGCGCCTCCAGAACTGTCACGCGTTCTTGCACCCCGTTTATCCTCCCATGGAGTTTTTCAATCTCCGAGCGAACAACTTCATCCATATTCCACTAGCCCCAAAGCCTCAACTTCTGCGGGAATATAGCGGCGTTCGGTTGACCGGTTCACTGGCATAGCGGCCGAGAGACCGGCTGCATACCTAATCAAACAGTGGAGAAAGTACGCCTTTCAATACAGGGACGGTCACTCGCAGGTGCGCAGGCAGAAACACATGAACACCGTCTGCCGGGTATTCTCCAGGGTGATCGGCCGGGTTTCCCCAGGCGCCCCTCAAATCGATAAACCCGACCCCGCGCGCTGCCGCTATAAATTGAAGTTGCGCGTCGTAATTGTCCAAGTTCGGATACAGACTTGCCTTAGCAGCTGCGGTAGGTTTAACCAGCGTCATTAAATAGATAATGGTATCGGGCGATCCGGCTTGAACCGCATCAATGATTCCATTGAGGTTAGACGCGGATAGCGACAGCGTCATGTTTTCAGGCGGCGTGCTTTGGTAGGGGGCATATGCGTCGTTAATAAATTCTATCAACAGGACTTTCGGCTTCAGGTTAATAACCGGCTGAATGTTGGAAATGCCCCAGTTGGACGACTGAGCGCTTTTGCCCATGGCCAAGGCCCGAACGCGACTTCTCTTCCCCTCCTGCAATGCACGCTGGAGATATGCTACCCAACCCCTAGAGAACGTGTCCGTGGTCAGGCTCGYACCCATGACGACTACATCAAAAATGCTAGACATCAGACATACTCGTCACGGAGATCAAGCCATCCCGAGGTGACGATAGTCACCTTGTTGGATGCAGAGTTGTTGTTCGAGCCGACGTAAATCCGCCCTACAGCATCGGTCCAAATCGACCCTATGAAGTTTCCAAAGCGGGTCTCCGTTGGTTTGAAACAAGCAAGATCACTAGCTGTCGGAACACCGACATCAGGGTCGCGCGCAATCAGCCAAAAATCTGCACCAACATTATCGAGAAGCATACGCCCTTTCCAGAGCCGTTTGATCCCGCAATTATTGAGTACGATTGCGAGCTGTATTGAAGTCAGAGCCATATCGGTTGCAACAGTGATTGCGGACTTGTACTCAAATTCCCCGTTTGCTCTCCATGTGCCTTGGTAAATCTGCGCCAGATCGTTGGTCTGTATTATCCCAATTCGACGACGCTGCGTGAACCCGGCAGGCATCAACGGCGCTGTGGGGGACGTACTCGCCAGAAGATCGACAACGCTGGTGGTCGGGTTCCGTATCACAAAGACATGATACGCCGTGTAGGCGGCAACAGCCCCGGTATCCAAGCACCCATTGTTGGCGCCAGCAGCCCAGTTGGCGGAAATCGACTTGGCCAAGCTGGAGACGAGGACGATATCTATAAGATTGTTTTTATCTCGCCCTGCGCCGGAAGAGACATCGAAGCGGGTTGTCGGGGTGCCTACGTTATTGGAGATCACCAATCCTGAAATTGATTTTGCAACCCCGTTAGGGACGTAAGACGCTGCCCGGTCCGCCTCAGTGGTCGCAAGGTCCGCCTTCTCCGTAGCGAGTTCTGCTCGCCCTGCCGAGGTAATTGCCGCTGCTTCTGCCGCGCCCACCTGAGCAGGAACTGCCAAAATTTCGGCCTCGATCGCGGCAACTGCGGTCACGTTCGCGGCGATGCCGGCGACAACATCCACAGCGTCAGCACTGTCAGCAAGGCGAAGAACGCCCGCGATCACGTCGTTGAGCGCTGAAGCATCGGCGCTAACCGGTATCTGGATTGCGCGTTCTAAGCCCTCAGCCAGTTTCTGATCGCGCATCGCAGCGAGGTCTAGACCCCGCTCTACCGTCTCAGCGTAGTAAGCGCCCTGGTTTTCGAGGTCGATCTGCTGCGTGAACGGCGGGTTTGGAATGATCGTGATCGTCTCGCCGGTCACAGGCGCAACGTTCAGAATGATCGAGCCGCCTGCTAGAGCGCCCACGCCTGTAACCGCGTAATCTGCCAGCGTCAGCAAGGTTTCGACGCCGCCGACAGTCTTCACAACGATGAGATGCGCCATGTCCAGTATGCGGAATTCATAGTCGAAGTTAACCGTCGAGCCGTTGCCAATGTACGGGCCGGATTTGTTGATGGTGCTGGAAACGGTCATTGTGCGCCCATGATGAGTAGGGTGTGATTTCCGCCACACCCTACTCGCCGATGGTTGCCCCGCTGAACGACGCTATTTCTTCGATCGACCCATCAGGTATTCTATCACCGACACGTCATCACCTTCCAGTTCGCGCCACGCGCCGTCGATGATCCGGTTCGTCTGCGATGACGGAAGACGCGTCAGCATCCCGGTCAGGTTCACGACGGACTTAACCAGCGCCTTATCAACCTCGCCCTGCCCTGCCTGCTTCAGTGGCGCCCAGACGGTATCGAGGATCGAGGCATAGGTTCCAGCCTGGAACCCCTGAGACAGGCCAGCAACGTCGCGAACGACCGGCAGGCCAGCCACGAACGTCTTTGCCGCCTCCATGGCGATCGTTGCGGCGATGTTGTCGTCATCGTCCCCGTCATCGTCATCGAACGCCTCTTTCACCAACGCCAGAGCAGCCGCCTCGCCTGCCAGGAGCAGAGCCATGTCCAAGGCGTAGGACGTGGCAGCTCCAACCGACACAGGCTCAGCCCGAAGGCCCTGCGTCCGCTCGACGATCAGGTTCATCTTGGCGAAGAAGTACGAGCCGAGCGTCGTCAGCAGTGTCACGAACGGGTTTTGACGCATCGTCTGCGACAGCGTTCCGCGTTCGATGCCCGACCGATCCGACCAGATGCCCGAGCCCTGCGAGCGCTGGACTGTCATGTCCGCGAAATGGGCCGCTTTCACCTCGTCGTTCTTGAACTGCTTCATGCCCTTCTGGAACGCAGCCGCCCACGTGGGGACGTCGACGACATAGAACTGCGTGTACGTAATCCCGGCCATGCCAAACGGGATAATGTAGTCGTCCATCGCTGTCCTGATCTTGCCGGCCGTCGGACTTGCGATATTCGACTGAGCGACCGCGTCCATCAGGTCTTTGTTGAACGTCTGTCTGCGCTCCCACATCATACGCGACCGAGCCAGGACATCATTCGTCATCGCGGCCGGGTTCTGAACATACCGCATCGTCTGATAGGCGAGGTTCTTCTTGCCGACGACGACGGCCGACTGCATCAGGCCGAGCGGCTGGAGCAGGATCGTCTTGAGGTTCAGCGCGAGCTTGGAATAGGTGAACCCACTGCGGACGAACTGCACCGAGCGCGCTAGGCCCGACCCAGACGAAACCTGCCCGCTTGCCGCGTCCTGCACCCATAGCTTCAGCATCTTGTACTGAGCATCCAGGCCGGCGCCGATCATGGCCTGCTCAACCTTGCCGTTGGTCAGGATGCGCCACGTGTTTACGACGGGCTCAGAGAAAGCCAGATCGTGGATCACCTCGTTTGCATGCTGGGCGATGACGCTGACATCTAGCGCCAGGGATTGCTTGATGTGCTCCCCGCGCGCCTTCAGATGGCCGTTCTTCGTCTGCGCCGACGAGAAGCCCGACGACATCATCGAATTCAGGATATCCGCGTCACTGTCGCCAGACGAGAACAACGCGCCGCCTAGCCGCCCCTCGTACTTGATCGGGTAGTAGCCGCCGCGCAACGTCATGCCGGCAATCTCGACCGGGGCAGGATCGACCCACGTCGGCTCCACACCACGGATGCGGCGATCGCGTTCGGCAATCTTCGGCCGGAACGAATTGATGTAATCCCACACCGACTGCACGAATTTCGCATCGCGCGCGTCGAGCAGGCCCTTGACCGCGTCGACCTGATCCGGCGTCAGGTGCATGAGCGCGTTCTTGTTGGTCAGACGCGCAAGGTTGCCCTCGTTGCCCATGTTCAGCGCCATGGCGATCAGGTTCCACTTGGAGAACGACTGCCCGCCGAGTTCGGGGATCACCATGCGAACCGCCATGCGGCGCTGCTCGTCCTCAGAATAGACCGAATACAGATCGAGGATCTTGTCGGTCGCCTCCTTGCGCATGTCGCGTTCGGCATAGGCGGCGGCATCCATATCGGACTTCAGCGTCTCATACACGACGCCCATGTCCTCACGCCCGTCGAGTTGACGCAGGATCGTCGTCGACGATTGCAACGTCGAGATGTACCCCGACACAAACTCGCGCGCCTTGGTGGTGGCGCGATCATCCTTCACCCAATGGATCGGCTGGCCCTTGACGTTCTCG
Source organism: Aminobacter sp. 01T433 (assembly GCF_056398585.1). Classification (NCBI taxonomy): domain Bacteria; kingdom Pseudomonadati; phylum Pseudomonadota; class Alphaproteobacteria; order Hyphomicrobiales; family Phyllobacteriaceae; genus Aminobacter; species Aminobacter sp. 01T433. The sequence goes on along the minus strand of NZ_JBFTPR010000008.1, from coordinate 22,987 downwards.
CCGATCGCACGCGCCACGTCTGCCGTGGCCTCCTCGAACTCGCGCTTCCGCTTGTTGATGAGCATCTGGCCTTTCATCCGGGCCGTGTGCTCGATGTTCTTCAGGCTGTCGACGACGCCGCGCAGATGCTCGACCGGCAGCGACCGATAGTTGACGACACGCGCATCATCGAGAACAGACTGGGGAATTGCGAGCTCGTTCGCGCGGCCATCTGCCGTCATCCGCTCGACATAGGCCAGCAGGCCAGCACGGCGATCGACCTTGGCGCCCGATACCTTGCGGAATTCGTAGCCGTAAATGATCGCCTCGATCGCCTCGACATAGTCCCCGGCCAGCGAAGCCTCGCCCATGCGCTTGCGGCCCGAGCGGATTTTCTTGGTGGCCTTCTCCAGCTTAGCGACCAGCTTTTCAGCAGCCTCGACCTCGTCGGCAACCCGGCGAGCTTCAGAATACAAGGCGTGGTTCAGCAGTTGGCGGCGCTTAGCCTCGACCAGCTTGGCGGCGTTCTCATTGTATCGGCCGGTCGTATCGTTCGCCCGTTCGATCTGGGGCGGCACAGCGGCCACGCCCGATGCGTTCTCAGCCCGAACGGCAGCGCGGGCCTTTACGGCGACACGACGACGGGCTGCGGTCATCCACATGCCGGTGCGCGTGACCGACGACGCCAGCCTTTCAGCCTCCTCGCCCGCCTTTCGTTCTGCAGCGAGGTAACGGTTCGCGTTCACCGCATCACGGACCTTGGCCCGGCTCAGCGTCTGGCGCGCAATCTCGCGCGCCTCCTTGTGCGTCAGGCCACGATCCGAGCCCGACACCTCGACCAGCGCCTTGAGTTCCAAGGCCAGCGCCTGGGCGCGCTTGTCGCCATGCACTGCATCCAGCGCCGCCGCCTCTACCGTCCCATCGCGCAGCACATCGCCATGGCGCTCGAACATCACGCGGTCAGTCTGACCCTCAATGGCCTGCTTGCGGGGCGGCGCCTGCTCCAGCGCCTTCACCATCTCGTCGCCAGAGCCGAAGCCGAAGACGCCGGCAGCATCGTCGGGATCAAGCCCGCCCTCGACCGAGTAAACCGTCTGCTTGCCGCGCGGGAGCGTCTTCAGTACGCCAGCGCCGTAGCGGTCGACCAAGATGTCTTTCGACAGCCGAATGTCGCCCATAGGCTCGGGCGCTGCATCACCGAACCATCGGCGATTGCCCATCCACTCGATCGCCCGATAGACACGCTGCGCGCTCACATCAAGCTCAACCTCGTCGCGAACCTTGGCCCGTTCCTCGCGATACCACTTTTCGCGCTCGCGCTTGATCGGCGCCATGGTTTCAGCCAGGAGCTTCGCATGTGCCTCGTCGATCGACTGATCGCGAAGCTTTAAGAAAGCGGCGTAATCTTCGGGCGATAGGCCCATTTCCTCCGCCGTCGCGAATACCGGAGCGCTGTCCGCCGACTGCTGCCGTGCCGCCGCGATCTGCTCATCTGTGGCGAGCATGCGGTCGAACACCGCGCGCAGATCATCGGACGGCGTGACGTTCAGGCCGGCCAGCTTCTTGTAAATTGAGAGCAGCCATGCGCGGAACTTCTCGAACGCACCACGGAGTTCAATCGAAGGCGCCTTGCCCTCCAGAAGATACGCCTCGAATGCGCGAGCCCACTGCTCCTGCAAGCCGACATCGACGGCGGCGTCCTTCATCAGATCGCCGGTCGAGCCGTTTTCGAGGGCAGAAACCACGTCTTCCGGTGCGATCTTGACATCAGGCATCACACGCATTGCGTCTTTCGCAACAGCGTCCGCGTTCGAAAGCCACCAGCTTTTGACCGCAGCATAATCCGCGCCGCTGGCGAGTTCGCCGCGCGCCGCAAGGTCCTGCATGACCGTCAGGAAGTAGTGACCGCTTTCGTGGATGAACGTGCTGAGATCGGCCGATTTGAACAGCGATATGACGCTGTCGCCGTTGCCGACGCCGGCAAGCGGGAACTGGACCGAGCCGCGATTTCCGCGAACGTCGCCGGACTGCGCATAGCCGGCGTCTGGAGCGGCGACCGACATAGCCTTGAACGCCTCGCCGGGCTCATCGGTGCGCACAATGATTACCTTGTCCGCAGGAACGTCGGAGGTCCACCAAGGCGCATCAACGTCATCGCCGCGCCTGCGCAGGACATCTCGCGTCTGGACGTTGCGGGCCTCGACCTCGCCGGCAATCCGTCTGTAGTGCTCGAACCGCGCTGCATTAACCAGCCGGCGCTTCTCATCTTCGATCGCGACGGATATTTCGTCTAGGCGCGCATCGTCGTTTGAATCGGCGAAGGCTTCCCAATCCTTCACCAACTGGTCGATCCGGCTTTGATGGGCCTTGACCTTCTCGCCATCGTAGACTTCGCCCATGTTCGGACTGCCGCCCGTGGCGAACCCCTCAATGTTTTGGACCGCATGAGCGACCTCATGAAGGAGGATCGATAGAGCCTCTTCAACGCTACGGCCACGCACTTCAATCCGGTTGACAGCATTCTCGAATGAGCCGCCACGGTCTTTCATGGCGGGGTCGATAGTCATCGATGTCCAGTAGTTGGCGAGTTTAGGATACGCCCCAAATAGCTTTGGGTGATCCAGAACGTCGCTCAGATTTCCCGATGGAGCGGCCATCTTGCCGCGAAGCTTGTCGATAAAACCCATGCGGATTTTCGCGTCAGCGTCACTGATTTCAAACCGCCAACGGCCGTCAGGCCCGACGAAAAACCCGGTAGCGTCATAGATATCGTCCCGGGATGCGCGGGCGTCTTGCATATCCTGAGCGCGCATAAGGCCGGCGCGGTCCAGCCCATCGGCGCGCGATCCCGCAAACTGCCCATACCGCCGCACCTCGACCGCCTGGTCAGCTTCGATCGCCGCGCGTATCGCGTCGTCGGCATCGTCCAGAGACACACCCAGGCTCGACAGGTACTGTTCGATCTGATCCGCATCGGCGTCCGGTTCGGCGGGCTTGGCCTGATCGATGGAGAAATTCTGCAAGCCCCCCAACTCGGCGTCGATCGCCTCCCACAGCGCGGCGCCAATATCCGGCACCTGCCCGCCAGTCGCCAGGGCTTCCTTATACGCCATGACGGCCGGCTGATCGGCCATGAACCCGGCTTCGATCGCAGCCAAGGCAACGTCGTCGGGACCGTGCTTCTTGCCGCCGTCCGCGCCGAATAGCGACTTCATGCCATCAGTCAGCGACTTGCGAGCGAGACGGAGCTTCTTCTTGCCGCGACCGCGATCAATCACCTCAGCATCACGCGCACGCAACTCGCCGCCGCGATCCGAGATGCCGCCGTAATCGGCGATGAATTCGAGCAACGACTGGCGCCGATCGACGGCGACCGACTTCTGCGCCCGCGCTTCTGCCAGCGTCCGCGTCAACGCATCGACGTTCTTCAACTGCAAACCCTGCGGAACATCGCCGCGCACTTGGGGTAGCGGGTAGCGCGCAAGGAATTCCTCAGTCGTCAGGCCAGAGCGCTCGGCCATGACGCGGTAGAACGCCGGATAGAGCATCGCCTCGCTGGTCGCGACATCGGTCGAGCGGCCGGCAACACGCAGGCGAGAAACCATGTCGTCATAAATCAGAGCCTCAAACGAACGATACTGCTCGTCATCCTGCCTCATGCGCTCGGCTTCCTCGAAAGCCTCCTGCATCGCATCTTCGGCCCGCTCGTTAAATTCGCGGGCCTCGCGCGCCGTCATCTCATCAGGCGTGAACCGCGCATTCTCGATAAGGAACGCGTCATGATCCGACCCGGCCATCTTCGCGGCATAAGTCGCGGTCGGGATTTGCAAATCGCCGCCCGTCGCCAGCGCGGTCCTGAGATCGTCAGCATTCACGCCGTCGAGTTCGTCGGCCAGCGCGAAAGGATCGACGCCCGCGCCTTGGAAATATTCAATGAACTGATCGGCCGGCACATACATGTTTTCGACCGGGCCGTTCGCCGTGGCGCGGGCGACGAAATCGCGGAACGCATCTGGCATGCGGCCACGGAGGACCGACCCGGTGGCGCCGCCAGCAAGCTCCTTGATCTCCGTTTCGCGAGCCTCAGCCTGTTTCGCGGCGCGGCGGTCGCTGGTGAACTTGCGGCCCGCAATGCCCATGTCGACCGGCGTCGTCGCGAGTTCGGCGAAACCTTCCGCCAAGATTTCGTTCCAGTCGATTTCCTGCCCCGCCGCCAGCCGCGCCGCGTACTCGCCCGACGATCCGAAAATCATCTGGGTCACGCCCTGGGCCAGCGCCTCGACGAACGGATTGCCCGCCAGAGTGCGGCCGGCGATGCCACCCGAGAACATATCGAACGCGCCGATGATCGACCCACGGATTACACCGCGATCCGCCGCGTCCTTCATCAAGGTCGGATCGGCGATGAGGCGCTGAACGTCTTCGGGCTTGCCGAGGTCGATGCCCTTTTCGTCAAGGAACTCGGCCGGCGACGTGAAGCGCTCAGTCGCGTAGGAGCCGGCGCCAAGAACACCGATGCCGACGCCAGGGTTGCGCGTGGCAACAGTAGCAGCCAGCGCGGCAGCAATCTGCGGCGCGCTCTCCCCAGCCGTCTCCAGCGCCCAGGACAGGCCACCGAGCGGGTTGCTGGCGAACGCCTTGCTGAAGTTGGCAAAGGCATCCCCCAGGCCAGCGCCGTCGACCATGGCCTCTTTCTCGAACGATGTCGCGATCTGGGATTTCGGGATCGCGGCGAGAGCTTCGCGGCTTGCCTTCAGGTTCCCCGCGAACTGTTCTGCCGCAGTCGCGTCGTCAGCGCCGATCAGATCGGCATAACGCGCGTCGATGTATCGACCGGATGCAGAGACCAGATCGGACAGGTTCACCCACGCCTTTTGATCTCCCTGCGACGTGCTGATCGTGTCGCGCTCGCCTTCGAGGAGATCGCCGAACGACTTCGACCTATCGTTTGCGCGGCCCGCCGTCTGTTCGAGCATGAACTGATTGCCGGCCTGTCCGATACGCTGAGCCGCACGCTTGCCCGCATTCGCAGCGCCGCGCCCGAAGCCTTCGAACCATGACAGGCTATCGAGATCGTCGCGAGCCAGCGCTGCATTGTCGGGCTTGCGGAGCCATTCGGCCAGCATTGGCGAGGATGACAACAGCGTTGCGTTTTTCTTGCTCTCTATCTGCTGCTGGAAAATCGAACGGTTTTCCGTCACCAGAGACAGCGGCGGAACGGGCTTGCCCGTCGCCTTCGCGTACTCGTTTGCAAGCTGCATATCGCCCGCCGTTTCGTCGGGCTGGACGTTAATCGTTTCGAGCACTATCCCTGCCGACGCAGCGGTTGACTGTTGCTGCTTCGACTTCCATGCATCATAGTCCGCGAGATTATCCATAAGGGTGGTGTTCCTATGCAAGCCAAACAATTGAGTAGAAGCCGGGCGGCTGGACGGTTTTTGCTCTACACGTTCGCGCTACCTGTTCTGTTCTTGGTGTTCGCGTTCATTTACGGGTCCATCCTGAACTACTGAGCCAAGACGAAAGCCTCGTATTCAGCGACGATTTCATCCTCGCTAGGCTTGCGGCCAAGCTCGGTTTCGAGCCGCGTCGAAATCCCGCGCCGTAGGTCAGCCGGGATATCCGAGTATTCGACAGCGACATCGACGGTCAGCCCGTCGCCGATCTTGCCGGCCTCGAACAAGAAGCCGCCTCGCTCCGATGTCGCCGACCATGGCGTCTTGGTCGGGTTCCACATCGATTTTTCTTCTTGGATCACGACCGGCAGGAGCATGCGGTTGATCATCGACTGAATGTCGATCTGCGTCGGGTTGCGCTGCTCGACCTTCTTGAATTCCTGCATCTGGCGCGACAGCGCATTATTGAACTCGGCCACGCGCGCAGCTTGTGTTTGACGCACAGTGCCGCTCAGTCCGGCCGTGCTGATGCCTAGTGCCTCAAGCTGCGTCTGAGCCTGGGAGAACGCTGCGGTGATCGTCATGCCGTCCTCGCGCGCCTTGCGCTCATCGGTGAGCGCAGACTGGCGCCATCCGTTCACCTGCTTCCAATCCTCGTCGCTGAGGCGGTCGCGGTACTTGAACATGTCGATGTCGGTGAACGCGCCGGGGTCTTCGGCATACATCGACTGCAGATCGTACAGCGTCCGATCGTCGGTCTTCGGTTGGCCACCCTTTGCCCTCGCCTCGAAATACGACCACAGGCCCGACATCTCCTCGCGGCCAAGCTGCGCGCGGATTTCGGCCGGGATCGCGTCGGGGCTCGTTCCACCGTCGACGAAACCGAATGCCTGGGTCTTCAGGGCCTCTGCCTGGGCCTTGGCCTGGGCCTCGCGCACGGAGGTGATCGCCTTGATCCGCTGCATAGTGGCATCGCGGACGGACGGGTTGCTGATGCCGTCAAGGAACGCAGTCGGGTCAGCCGACACGGCGACACCGCTCGCCTTAGACATGCGTGCCGCGAACTGGGCATTCGTCAGCTTGGCGATACCTTCCCACGTCGGCGCGAGGCCATTGCGGACGTCGGAGTACCGGCCAGCATCGAGATCGCCCTGAAGGTCGCGACCGGTGCGCGATTTGTAATCCGCCTGGGCGAGCCACCACGCGCCGCGATCCTGATTTTCAGGGGAGAAGTCTTTGGCGCCGATCGCCGAAGCCGTGCGGTCCCATGTGCCTTTCACGAACTGATAGCGGCCAGCAGCGGTCGAGGTGCCGCCAGCACCTTTCTGGCGAGGGTGATCCGAGAAGTCCGAGAATTTCGAGCCGCCGTTGATGGTGCGGTAATCCGGGCTTTCCGTTCCGGCGATGACGCCAAGCAACGAGTATGCGGGGTTCGGCAAATCTGCCGCCGCGAATTTCGTAGACGGCACCTTTCCGCCGTCGAAGAACTCGTTCGTGTATCGCTTCGCCTCCTCCTCAATCACCAGCGGCGCAAACACGCCATCGAGATCAGTCTGATGCGGGCCGGTCAGCATGCTCTTGTTGTCGGCCGCGTACTTCTTGGCAGCGACCGGGTCAGTCTGCGCAACGCGCAGTGCGATGTTCTTGTGAACGCCCGAGATGTATTCCATCTCTCGGTTTTTCAGCGTGTCGGCGTCCCAGCCCTGCAGATCGGCCATAGACCGCAACTCGGCCTGACCCGCCGCAATATTCTTATTCACAAGCGCCGGGTTCTGGTAGCCGGCAAGGGCATCCTCCGCGAACGTGTCAATGCGAGAGGTCGACGCTTCAGCGAACCACTTCTTCCGCGACTGAGCCGTGTGAACGATCGACTGATCCAGCGACGAGTTCACGCGCGCCTGTGACGCCTGCGAATACTTCTTCTGCGCAGACGGCGACAGACCCTCGCCAAGCTCGCGGCGCTTGTCGGCGAGGCGCTTTTCATAATCGGAGCGGCCGGCGACGGCCGACTTCCCCTCAAGCGTCATGAAGCCGTTTTCACCGTACTTGGCTTCACGGTCCCATGCGGCAAGCTCGTTGTCGCGCTCCTTCGCCTCAGTGATATCCTCAAGCTCGCGCACCTGGGCCATTGCAGCGCCCATCTGGTTGACACCAGCCGCAAGCCCCTGCATGCCACGCCCAACGGCTGCGCCCATGTCGTCGGCGCTCGCGTTGACGCTGACGCCCTGTTGATGGATTGGCCGGTCGGCAACCGTGCGCTGGTACTGAGGAACGACAGGCATTAGTTAATGCTCCCGATACCAGTTTTCGGCGTCTTATAATCTTTCCATGCCCCACCGGCACCGCCGAGCACGGTTCCGGCCGCGCCGAGATACCCGCCCGCCTTTGCGGCCTTGGCGTTCATCCGGTTCAAGTTGGCGTCGGCGCGGCCGTTCACGGCCTGCACTTCGTAATCATGGGCCTCGCGGTTGGCGTTACGTCGCACGGTCAGCGCGTCGAGTTCGCCGAGGACGGCCGTGTCGACGATCGTGTCGAGCGGCGAGCCGAATGTGAGGTCGACGCCGTTCGCGGCCATCGACGCCTGCTGTCGGCCTTTCAACTGGGCGATTTCCTGGCGCTTATTCTGCTCCTCGATCGCACCGCGTTCGAGCGCATCCTTCGCCCGACGATCCGACAGGGTCGCGTTCATCTCGGATACCTGGGCGTTGTACTTCGCAGCCGAGGCGGCAGCATTGCCCTGCTGGACCTGCCCCGCCGCGCCGAGCAGGGTCGAGCCCAGGGTCAAAGCTAACATCAGATCGCACATGTCAGCGCCTCATTTCGAACAGCCGGAACATTTCACCATTGACGCCGAGAGGCGCCGGGCTGGACAATTCGAAGCCCATCCAGCGCAGCCAGCGTTTGGAAACCTCGTTCCGGTCATCAACGACGTTTCTCAGCACTGCATACCGCTGCAATAGTTGTTCTCTCCAATCGATCGATTGGCGGAGGAACACTCGGAAATGACGCTCGACCGCATCGCTCCCAAGCAACCAGGGCGCGCCGGTCAGGGTCAGGATGTTGAGATCGCCGACACCGAACATCACTTCAGGGGTTCCGTTGATCAGCCCTGTCCACGCGCTTGACGATTTCTGCAGTGATCTTTCGAGGGCTTCAGTCGGAGAGACGCCCGAAGCTGCCAGAACTTCATCGCGATCCGCGTGACGCATCCGCTCCGCAATGGTCGCGATATGCGTTGCATCGGCCGGAAGATACGAGACATCACAGCCCCAACGTGACATCGGGCATTACCGCGAGGATCGTCATAGGCAGGGGGTCGAATTGCTTGACGACGACACTGCCGCCATCGGTCCATGCCGGCATGAGGGTGGTGGCCAGATCGCCGGTAAACGCCTGAATGGCCTCGTCCCAAGCCTCAGTCGAGCGCTGCTTGTACTCAGCCATTTTACCGCTATCGCGAGAATAGTCGCCGCTGCCGAGCCAGATGCCGCGCGTCTTCTCAACACGCAACGTCACATTCGAAACGGATTTCTTGCGGCCCTGCACGGTGCCGAGCCCCTTCACCTGCCCGAGGTCGAGATCGAGCGTCTTCAACGTCGCCTCGTAGGGTAGACCCGCGTGGATGGTCGATGCCGCATTGGGCAGCGTGACGGCGCCAGTGACGGGATCGGCGGTGAGATTACGAACGACGTTGCCGTCAGCCAGGGCAACGACCGCCTTGCCTTTCAAGTGAGGCAGGTAGATCGTGCTTATTGGCGCGCCGGAATAGGAAATGCCGCTGTCGACAAAGAACGCATCCTTCACGTTCTCGAATGCCCGAGAGTGCAAACGTTCGATGTAGCGCTTGTTGACGCCGCCAATCTTACGCTTGACGATGAAGTAGGGAACGTCCTCGCGCCCCTCGCCGATGACGGTCACGTCTTCGAAAACCCCGTCAGTCTCGTGGCGCGTCCACGCCCAAACGTCATGCTCCTTCATGTAGGTGAGCGACCGCAGCGAGCCGTCGTCCAACACAACCCAGACGATCGAATGAGGCGCCTGCGCATACGCCCACGCCTTGATTTCGCGATCCTCGAACAGGTGCCGCGCCAGGATCGTCAGGTCTTTGCCTGTGAAGCTGTCTTCGGCAAACTCATAGGAGAAATCGCGAACCACGCCGCCGCGCTCCTGGGCGAACAGGATCGTGTTGCCGACGACGATCGGCTGCACCTCAGCCGCGCCGCGATAGCCTTGGTTCTTAATCACGGTCTGGCCGGGCGACAGGTACTCGTTCGAGCCGCCTGATATGACCCATTCCGCGCCAGACGTCAGAGCCATCAGGCCGCGCACCTGTAGCAGCGACCTGATCTCATTCACCTGCCGCGAACGAATGCGAAATTCGAACGCATCGCTTGCCTTGCGTGGGCTTGAATAGCCGAAATTCTCATAGTTCGCAGATTGGGATAGCCAGCAGGCTTGCGGGTTGCTCAGCGTCGAGGCGAATGCCAACCGCTGATCGACGAACGTCGAGCATCGCGGATAGTTGCCGGCGCCGACGAAGGGGTTGCGCGCGGTTTGCGGCGTGTCGGACAGATCAGCGACGATGTTCTCATCATCGAACAGCAATGCGGAAGTGCCACCAATGTATCCATAGACGCCGTTGTCCAGCTTGTAGACGATGTAACGCGCAGCCCCTGCAACCGCGCTCCATGTGATCCGGTTGATGTTCCCCGCAATGGCGAGGTTGTTCAGGCAGACGGCCTGCGCAGATTGAATGCTTTCCTCGCCTGTCGCATCGCTGACCGCAGCGACCACATAGCGGTATCCGGTCACGCCCGATCCAATTTGGGCCACCGCCGCAACGCCAGTCGGAGCGGACATGGACGGCGCGAAGGTCACGGTCGCAACCGTCCAGTTGTTATCGGCGAGGCGACCGAGCTTTCTCGGTGGATAGTTTACGTGGGTGAGATACATCACGTCCGCTTCTTGCGTCTGGACGAGATCACCCAAATGAATGTCGGAATAGGTCGTTACGAGTTCATACGGCGTCGAGCCGCCAGTCAGAACCAAGCCGCCGTTCTTGTAGACGCGCATGTAGGCATGGCCGAACTCAAGGATGTAGGATTGTTCGGTGTTGAACTGGAAGGGAACCAGCCGCGTCGGGCGCCCGCTGTCCTTGACCTCGCCCACGAATTCCAGCCCGGCCCGGTTGGATGCGCCTCCGTGCGGATGAATGAACAGATTGAGCGCCGACTTGAGCCCCGAGCCATATTTGGCCAGATCAACGCGAGCCCAAAGCGCCGGGGATAGTTCGCCGCCAGTAAACGCCGGCTGGTATGCGCGCAAATCAGGCATCAGTCAGCCTCATCAGGCAGGCGAAGAAGCTTGAGCTTCGCGCGTTCCATGTCCCATACGACGGTTCCGCCATCGGCAACCGAGGAGGCGAAATATTCCTCGCCGTCCTTATCGATGCCTATGACGACGACGCGCGACATCCGGCCGATCGCTTTCTGCAACACGCGATCAGGATCGAGATCGAGTGTGGTGATAACCGGCAAGTCGACTACGTCGCCCACTACGACCTCGCTTCCATCATCTCGGAGGGATAATCGGAGGTCTCGCGGACCTCGTTGGCATCAGCCGCAGCCGCTTCGTTCTGCATTTTCGTGGCAAGCTGGAACGCGTCGGCGCGGATTTTGGGATCACGCGTAACCGGCATAGCGAGCCGAACGGCGAGATGCCACGCGAGCGCGTCGACAAACAGCGGCGGGAATTTCGTCACATCGTCGACCCGCCATGTGTAGTCGAGGAACGCGGGAGACAGATCGCAGAATACCGTCGTCCCTTCGATGTCGTAGGGATAGCCGCCAGCGACGGCGCCATCGGCATACGGCAGATAGTCGAGGTGCGTTTCGTCGGTGACACGTCGGACCTTCAGGCAGTCTGTCGGGCGCTTGTAGGCATAGAGCCAGCGCTTGCCCTTTGTGTTGGTGATCTCGGCAAGCGAGCCGGTCTTGCGCGCGAACCGCCACGGAAAGACCTGAAGCAGCGTGTCGCGAGAATGCTCGTAGAACTGTTTGCACAGCCGAGCCTCGACGCTCCCCTCGTCCAAGTCCTGAATGTTTTCCTTGGCGAGGTTCGACAGGGCCAGATTGCAAATCGATACGACGGAGGTCATTGGTCATCACCGTAGAGGATTGACGCAGTGTCCTTGCCGTCTGGCGCGGCCTCGAAAGCCGCCTCGATGATTTCAAGGTCGAGGCTACCGCCGCCGCTGATGCTGTCGCTTTTCGAGCGGACGCGCACCTTTGCGACCATCTGCAACTCATCGCCCGCCTGCGATCGGCTCAAGCCCATCGCGCTCATCTGCTCCTTGTCGAGGTAGATGGACGGGTAGTATTTCTCGTTAGACGGTTTGTCCGAAACGACGGACGGCTCGCTATAGCTCTTGCCGAGGTCCTGCATCTTCATGGAGGTCAGCCCTCCATGCGGTACAGCGACAGATACAGGCCGGCAGGTGTGCCGCTTGCCACAACGCCGCGCACTGAGCAGCCCCACGGCAGGTAGATCACGGCCGAGCCGGCTGCGGTGACAGCGCTCCCCGGTACGGCGATATACGTCGCACCGTCAGGCCCCAGGATTTCAACGCTCACGGTCGCGCCGCTGAACGTACCCGAAGCGAGCAACAGGTAACGACCGCCGAAGCTCACCGGCTTCGCAGCGCCGGTCGCAGCGACGTTCGACAGTAGATCGATTTTGGCAGCAGGCATGTTCAGCCCTCAAAGAGATGAGAGGAGCGGCCGAAGCCGCCCCAATTATTCGTCGACGGCCTCGATCGGCGTGTCGTCGGAGAACGGCGCCGGCTCATCGACGGCAGGCGTAGGGTCGCCGGCCGCAGGCGCAGGGTCGCCGGCAGCGGCGAGGATCGCGTCGGCTTCTTTCGCCGTCGTGATGTCGTCGCGGCCGGTCAGTTCCTTCGCCTGGGCGATGCGCTCAGCGGCGGAAGGCTTGCCAGACGGCATCGAGCCGCCTTTCTTGCCGTCGCTGTCGTGATCGAGAGGATCGGACTTGCCGATCTTCTCCATCCACGACGAGGCGAAATCCGCCTTCGGATCGGTCAGCGAGAACTCGGCGTCTTTGGTGCCGGGCTCTCGGATCATTCCGCCGTAGTAGCCACGAGCGGTTGCACGAACCTTCATGGCTTACACCCCGTTCGTCTGGACGCCGGCCACGACGCCAGCGGTGATCTTGCCGGTCGTCGGGGCCGTGCCGCCTGCCACAGTGTATTTCAACTGCGCGTACTGAAGGTTGATGCCCTGGGGCAGCAGCGTCCACGGAACCTGGAACCCGGCCTTGAGTTCGGCGAGCGTGAACGTCCCGATCGTGATCGTCTTGTCGGGAGTGAATGTCTCAGTGCTGTCGAGTTCTATGTCGATCTTCAGCGTCCCGAGATTGTTGAACGTCTCCGTTACCTGAATGAGGAACGGGATTTTCAGCGACTTGGCGACATCGCGCGACAGATCGGCAGCGTGGCCGAAAGCGCGGCCCATGGCGCCGAAGTTGACGGCGTTGGTCGACGCAGCGGTTGCCGTAACGGCCTGCTGGTCGGACAGAAGGAGGGTTTTGTCGAAGATCATTTTGATTGCCTTCCTCAGCAAATCAGAGTTCCCGGTGCGACCATCGCACCGGGCATTGCGGAATTCACATCACTCGCGTCAAACGACGCGAGCTTCGGTATTCAGAAGCGCATCCGTTTCGCGGATCGGGATGTCGCGCCACGCGTTGACCATCTTGCCCTCAAGCTCGCGAGGGACCAGACGAAGCGCCGAATTCTTGGCGGTGCCGCCGATGTTCGCACTCAGCTTGTCGAGTGCGGCCATGACGCCCCGGTTCATGTAGATGGCGATGCGCGAGGACACGCTGTCGTACCGGGTCGACTGGAGCTTGTAATAGGCGTCGATCATCAGCGAGTGGATGTCGATGTTGCCGGCCAGGAGTGCCGCCACGTCGATGTTGGCTATACGGGCGTTGTAACGCCAGTCCTTGACGGCAAGGCCCATGTGCCAAGTGAACAGCTCTTCCTTGACGAAGAACGGACTGCCCGTGTCGTCGAGAACACGCTGTTCGCCCTTGTCCTGACGCTGGACGCCAGCCTTCGAACCCTCTGGGAACAGGAGGTGCGAGGCGTGATCGCCCCAGGTGATGAACCAAATGGACGTATTGGCCGAACCGGTGCCGCCAGCGTCAACGATCTGGTTGCCCGCGCCTCCGCCGCCCTTGACGCCGTAGCGCGCCGCGAAGCCCTTGAACTTTTCAGGGGTAGTCGCGGTGTCATGGTAGAACAGACCGGTCGCCATCTCCTGGTTCATGGCCTCAAGGTGGCCAGATGCCTCGCCTAGACGCAGAGCGGCAGGGTTCTTCGAGCGTTCAAGCGCGCGCACGTCGACGCCCGATCGAGCCTCAAGGAAGCCGGTCGTGTCTTCGACGGCCTGAATGCTGCCCTTCGACTGCGGGATGCCCTTATAGAGCGCGCCCCAAGCCGGCGTCGGCAGGCCGGTGCGGATCGCATGCTTGTGCGCCGAACCGTTGTTGCATTCCATCGCGACGGCGTCGTCGAGGATCGGGTTCTGTCGCTTCAAAACTTCGATGACCGCGCCAGTAGCGGGATCATTCTGCTTATGAATGTCGATCAGGTTGATATAGGTGGACGACAGAGTTGCCATCGTTATTTGCCCTTCGGTTTGTCATCGGGATAGAGCGTCTCGGCGGTATCTGCCTTGACCTTTTTCCCTGGGTTTTCGCTGATGGCCGGGTTGTCTTCACCGATCAGGGCACCGACCGTCGCCATGAACCGGATCATTTCGGGGTGGTTTCCCCCTCCCGAAGCGTTCAGATATTCCTTGAGGCCGGGCGTGCCGTACTTGTTGACGACGCCGCTGGCCGATTTAACTGTCCCGTCCCACTTGGCGCCGCCGATCTCCGGGTCCTTCTTGGCCTCATCGACCCAGCCGGAAACGGTCTTGGCCCAGCCCTCGCCCTGCGCCTTCATGCGAGCCTGCTGCTTGGCGATGAACTTGTCGGTCAGCGCCTGGGCTTGCTTGCCGGTCAGACCAGCGGCCTTGAACTCGGGCGAAAGCTCGTCGAGCAATTCCTGATCGACCTCGACGCCTTCGGGCATCGTGAGCGCGTACTTGCCATCTTCCGGCACCTTGTCGGACGGATCGTCGGCAGCGGGCTTGGTCTTGTCGTGCTCGACCTTGGCGGCTGCGTTTTCCTCAGCGGTCTTCGCCGGGTCAGTCTCGTATTCCTTCCACTCAACGGCAGGAGGATCGCCGGCAGGCTTGGCGGCATCGGGCTCGACCGGGGCCTCGACCTTACCGGCGTCGGCCGGATACAGAACCGAGCCCGCGTCGGCAGGCGGCGTAACGACAGCAGCAGGCGGATCGCCCGCGCCACCACCCGAACCGCCTTCGGGCGCGAACACCACTCCTGCCCTCAGCCTATCCCTCAGCGTCAACAACATGCACCGTTTCCTTTTCGAGGTCCTTCCGTTGTGCCGCCTCCAGAAGCAGGCGCGGATATTCGGTCGGGCCGATTTCCTCCAGCTTGACGATCAGACGCAGACCAATGTTCTGTTCACCCAGCCTAAAATTCGTCGCGGCCTCATCGCCTTGGTAAGCGGTGCGCGAAACGCCACAAAGCCCGAGAAGCCACAACAGGGTTCGTCGTCCATGCGGTAATCGCAACACTGCTTCCAAATCACTGGCGATCTGGTCACGCTGCAATCCTTGGTCCTTAGATGGTTGCTCGGTCAAATTGGCTTCGCTCAATGCAGCACCATCCTTTCGGCCGGCGCGCCGATCTCTATCGTGTACCAGCCGTGCGCGTCGTCGCCGGCTATGCAAACTATCGCCTCTATCGCCTCGCAGTTGTCACCGGCAGCGTCGAAATAGTCGGTTATCGGCAGCGTCAGACCGCCCGCGAACACAGCGTAGTTCTGCGTCAGGTTCAGGAGTTCAACGGTCGGAGCGGGCTTCGGCGGGAACATCACCCAATCCCCAGTTGCTGCAGCACAGAACCGCCGCCGCCTGTGTCGACCTCGCTCAGGAGGCGAGCGGCTTCAGCGCCTTGGCGGACGGCCGGCGCCATGGCGGCGGCATTCGCGGCGCTCTCAGCCTGGGCGCGCTGTTGTGCGCGGCCTTCCCGCTTCTTTGCGACTTCCTCATCCGGCACAATGACGGACGGCGACGTACCGATCATGTCGCCGTAGATGTCGATACCCTCGTCCATGTCGACTTTGTCGAGCACTTCAGGGTTGACCGCTGCGAGGTTGCCGACGAACGAGAACAGACGTTCGATCGAGCCAGTCGAGACGGCTTTCTGTGCCTGGGCAAGCATCGAGATATACTCGATCTTCAGGTCCTGCCCTTCCAGTTCTGGAGGCGGAGGCGGCAGCATCGAGCGCGCCTCCATCATGTCATAGGTGCGGTCGATCGTCGGCGCCAACTGCCCGCCATAGATGTTTTCGAGAACCGGGCCGAGCGCCAGAAGCTTCTCTTCCTTGCGTTCGGCGATCTCGAAATTGTTGCGCGGCTGGATGCCCTCCATGTTGGCGAGCATCAGGAACAGATCGGCATAAAACGCGCGCTCGATCCGCTGCGTCGTAGTCTGGATTTTGTTCTCCAATTCGGTCAGCGACAGGTTGACCTCGATCGCAGCGGTATAGCCGCGCCCGGTCGGGTCATCGACATAGGTGATCGACCCAGGCATGAGGGACGCCGGGTTGTTCTTGAGCGACATCGGCCCTTTCATGGGCGGTCGCACCTTCTTCTCGATCGCCTCGCCCGAGCGAAGCTGCATCGTCTGGAGCATCTTCACATCAGGAAGCGCGTCCATACCCGGCGAGACTGCATAATGATCTTCGGCGACGAGTTCCCAAGCCGGGGCAATGATCGGGTTGCTGTCAAAGCCACTTTCCTCAAGCATGCCGCTGCCCGCGATCGGCCGCGCGCCATCCTCCCAGTAATTCGAAGACCAAGGCTTGTTTCGCTTGTCGATCTTGGTGACATCGCGGTCATGGCGCGGCTCGACCGCGTGATTGATCGTGAACCGCTCGTCGTAATCGCTCTTGTCGTAACAGCGCTTGACGGCGTTGCTAACGTTGTCCAGGCCGAACCTGCGCACGATACGCTCGACCGACCAGGAGAACTGGCGGTAAAGCGTCGATGCCCTGCCCGTCTCATCGCGCGCGATCCAGAACGATCCATGCAGCAGTTGGATCATGCGGATCACCTTGTCGGTATCCTCGACCAACAGGCCGCAGGACTGGCCGAACAGCCCGAGATCACCGTACCCCCAATGGAACGAGTTGTAGATGTTCGATGCCTGGAAGACATCGCGCATGCGCTTTTCCACCGTGCTCAGGTAGGCCTTAACCGGAGCGAATTCTTTCAATTCGGGGTCGTTGGTCGCAAGGCGGAACCACGGACGAGCTGGCGACGTGATGCCCGAATGCAAGCCGCTGGCGAGCGTCCGCAGCGCGAACGATCCGCTGCTGTCGACGATCTTCTTCCGCGAAGGCCGGCCTTCGCTCGTGTTCAGCGACAGTCGCAGGCGCGAAGGTGCAGTGAACTCGGAAAGCTCGCTCCAATGCGGCTCCCATGGGTTGCGCATCTCCTTCAGCGACTGGAGGCGGCGGTCATGGTACTGGCGCTTGGTTTCGATCTTCACGATGACCTCAGGCGCCGAGCAGCGTCTTTTTCTCAGTCGGGGCAGCGCCAGTGACGCCAGAGCCCGACGTTAGGATCGTGTCGCTCGCCGCCCGCATCTGGTCAGTCGTGCGGCGCGAGGTGTCGCTGGCGACCGCCGTGTCGGGCTGGCGCTGGGCTGCGCGCTCAGGCGGCAGGACAGGAGCGGCAACGTCAGGCGAATTGAACATGCACATGAGAATTCATCCAATCGCTAGAATGGTCAGTAGGATGGCGGTGATCGAAACGAGGTAGGTGACGGCCGTGGCGAACAGGCGAGCGCGACCGCCCGGCATCTGGTCGACGAGGCACGACGCACCGACAGGCACGGCGCCAGCAAGCGCGAGCAGCAGGTGAACGCCGCCGCCGAGCTTCAGGAAGGCGACGAGGTTGATTGCCACGAGCAGCACGGAGAACAGCCGGCCGTTCGCCGCGATGTTGCGAGCAATCGCGAGCCTGTAGTCGAGCTTGTGCGGATCATGTTCCATGCCGCCGATGATTAGCGGCGGATGGTTGACCGGCTGAACGTCACCCGCCCAAAGAAAAACCCGGCTGGTTAGGCCGGGTTCTCTGCATCTGGCTTAAAGCGGTCAGGCGTACGTTCGCCCAGGATCGAAACGGCCGGCGCTGTAATTCGGATGGCGCAACGCTCGGGCGATGAAGGCCGTGAACGAGGGCTTGCCGTCAGCTTCGATCGAGGCGGAGCGGCGGAGGGCATCGAGCGCGATAGCGTCACGCGGCGACGGGATGGCAGTGTGTTCGAAGAACGAGACGATCGACAGCATGAAGTGGCTGAACATCGAGAACATGCGGCCAAGGAACGAGTAGCGAACCATCGGATATCCTTTCATTGACGGTAGTTGATAGACTGCCCGCCAAGTTGCGCACGGCAATGGTTGCTCAGTCATACGGGTTGTAATCAGCGTCCATCAGTGGAGCGCCAACAGCGGCCGCGCGCTGTGATCGGTCCTTCTTCGACACCGGCTGCGCAAACGTCAGCGCGAGCGCATCGCCCTTGTTCGGCGATGGAAGGCCGCGCTCCTTCATGTCCTGCTTGCTTTCGAGCAATATCTTGCCGTCGAGCCGCGCCACGGTCTCCGGGCCGATCAGGTCTTGATAAAGCTCCTCGTCTTTTGGATCGATCGTGCCGCCCTTCTTGATCCAGGATTTTATGCCGCCCCACATCTCGGCGCGCTTGTTCGCAAACCCCGGATCGGTCGCCTTGCCGCCGAACCATACAAGCTGCCACGCACGGCCCATGACTGTGCCTGCCGACGCGATGCCCGTCCCATAGCCCGCGTCGACGAATACCGCGTCGGCTTGGTGCTCATCCTCCAGGCGAGCGATCAGGTTGGCGACCTCGACATCGTTGTCGTTGCGCGGGAGCGTCGCGAGGCTCTTGGAGTAGAGCCCTTGTCGCAGAACGATCTCAAGCGCATCGTCGCCGGTCCATGCCGGGTCGACGCCCAGGATCACAGGCGCGAAATTGAATTGCTCGGGCCGCAGGTGGCGGGAGCGAGCGCCGTCAACGTCGTCGCCTGATATGAACTGCAAGGCAGACTGCGAGGGGAATTGCCCCCGAACGCGGATTTTGAAGAAGTCGCTATCTTCTCCATGGTCCTCAAGCCATTGCTGGATTTTCTTCTTGTTGGTGCCGGGGACCGTGCGGCTGTCGATCTGGCGCGGCACCCAGCGATGCCTATACTTGCGGAAGCATTCACGGAACCGGCCAGAGTTGCGCGTCGGATTGCCGTAAACGATCCAGATGATGACGGTGTTCTCGTCGGTCAACGCGCCTTCAGCGACTTCCCACACCTTGTCATGGATTTTCGACGCCTCGTCGAATTCCAGGATGATGATGCGCCCGACGTTGTGCAGACCGGCGAACGCCTCAGTGTTGTGTTCGCTCCACGGAATGAAGTCCTGGCGCCAGTCATTCACATGGAGCTTGTCGCGCGACTTGATCGATTGCGACTGCACATCAAACCAATGCGCCGTTATCGAGGTGCGGAACCATTTGCCAATCTCTGGGGCGGTCTTGGTTCGTAGCTGGCCGTCAGTGTTGGCGGTGGTGACGATCTTTGCGTCGGCAAAGCACGACATCGCCCAGTTCGACAGCATGCCCATCGACGCCGACTTGCCGATGCCGTGGCCGGAAGCGACGGCGATTTGCAGTGGCTCATGACGCGTCTCAGGGTTAGCCAGATGGTCGCGGATCACGCGAAAGATATCCGCCTGCCACTCACGCGGGCCGTCATAGTCGGCTAGGACGCCATGGCCCCAGTCCCACGCGAATTGCGCCCAGGCCAGCGGATCATACCGGCAGGCAGCAGCTTTCTCGATTATCGCATCGTTCGGATCGGCAGCGCGAGGCTTGGCCATTAGCCGCCCTGCCCTGATCTGGCCGCGCGTTCCAACCGTTCGGCGAGCGCTTCAGTCAACCCGACCTCGACCTTGTCGTTGTAGAGCGCGAGGTGGCGCGCAAGCTGATCGAGCGCCTTAGACTTGTCGGCGAGCTTCACCGTGAAATTCTGGTTGCGGTCGTAGCCCCAGCCGACGATTGCGCGCCGCACGTCTTCCGGCAGGTATTTGATATCCCGCGCGCTGCGCAGTCCGGTGATCGCCTTGCCGTCGTCGCTAAGCTCGACATTACCTGCAACATCTTCGGGCAATGCATCGCGTACGATCTCGATCAGATCGAGCGGGTCATAGAACGCCATCCGAGAGATTTCTTTCAGCACTCGATCGGCTGTGATCTCGGTTTTCTCAGAGCGTTTCGACACCGCTGCGTCGATTGCTGCCTTGATATGAGTTTTGCCGAGTAGCTGTGCGGCGATGTCATGCGCGCTTTTCTCGCTGAACCCCGCCCGTATCGCCGCCTGCGTGGCGTTCAAATCGATCAGGTATTCGGCGACAAATCGCTCCTGTTTTGGAGTGAGTGTTTTCGCCCTGATTTCGTCAGCCATAACCTCGTTTTCCTGCGTTGTAATTTCCGCATCAGATAACGCAAGGATGGTTGCTCGAATGAACGGGGTGCAGGGGAGGTTTCGACAAGAGGTTTTAATAACGACATCGAAAATTCGTATTTGACGAGGGTCAGCGCGGTATATACTGCGGCGACCCCCTATTTTTATAAATGTTTGATGTCTCTATTATAACCTCTTTGTCACTAAGGGGAGTAGTAGTTAAGCGATTGGAAAACATGAATAATATTGGATTTTTGGTTGCGCCAAGAGGTTCTGATTTGGTCAAAAAAGGTCGATTGTTTAGTACGCTGTGAACAGGTTTCGAAAATCGTTCACACCTCGTTCGCAGGTATACAGTGCGGCGATCGAGCCGAATTGAAACCTCAAATAAAACCTGTTGACATAGTGTTGCGTTTGGTGCGACTGTCGCAACACATGAAGACGGGAGAGACAAAATGGATATCCGCAGAGCTGACGTTTTCGAAGCCCACGCCGACAGCATGATCGCGCTTGCGAGGGTCTATTTCACCCTTGTTGGTGATCTTGTGCGCGAAGGTCATCGTACCGAGGCGTCTGGATTGTGTTCCGTCGTCAAGGCGATGGAAGAATTCGGCGTCAACATGAAAAACACGATGAGCGCGGTCCTGGCCGAGCAGGCCGACGAGGACGCAAAGATCGAAGCAAAGGTAGAGGCTGAGATGCGTGCTCGCGGGATCGACTCGGAGAGCATATCTGGTGAGGACTATGACGCATTGGTGGCGCAGATCGAGGCGGGAATGGCCGAGGCCGCAGCATGACCCTCGCCGAGCGCATCGCCTACGAGCACGCCGTCGAAGATTGCATACGCACAGTCAGCCAGTCATGCCCAGGCGCCGACGCAGATGTGTTCGAGGCGCTTCGCTCCGTGATGCCTGATAAGCCGTCGCGGATCGTCTACAGCACGCCCGTCAACTATCTGGAGCAGCTTCAGAGGTTGGCGCAGCGCACATGGTTCGAGAAGCATGGCCACGGCTCCGGGCTGTCAGGCGCGACCGCTGATGCCCTTGCCGGCCTCGATACGCCGCTTGGCAGGTTCCGCGCGGTGATCTGGCGCCGCCCATGGGCCGGCAAGCGTGGCGAGCGCTTGTGCTGGTCGACCGAGTATTATCTGAACGACGAGCCTGTCACACTCGACGAGGTCAAGGCTGCAGGCTTGGCGAAGGGCATCCGCCAGCGCCGCTCCGAAGCTGGGATATTGCCCCGCAGGAAGAAGGTCCAGAAATGAAGATCGCCCGCGTAATCGACTACGAAACCACCGGCACCCCGGAAGACGACGGCGCCGAGATAATCGAGTTCGGCCGGATCGATGTCGACTTGGCCTCACGTGAGATCGCAAACCCATGGCAGTCGTTCGCTCAGCCGCGTGGGCCTATACCTGCCGTGACAAAGGCCGTTCATCACATCACCGAGGACGACGTGAAGAACGCGCCAGACGCCAGAGAGCTCTGGGACGAGTTCTATGACGGATGCGCCGAAACCGATGTCCTGGTCGCGCACAACGCGAAATTCGAGATGCACTTCCACAACGGCGACGGCCGGCCGTGGATAGACACCTACAAGGTGGCGCGCATCGTGTGGCCCGACGCGCCGACGCATTCGAACCAGGGCCTGCGCTACTGGCTCGACCTCGATGTCGACGCCCACCGCGCCACGCCGCCGCATCGCGCGTTGCCCGACGCCTATGTCACGGCTCACCTATTCGTGCGGTTGCTCGACGAGAAGACGCCTGACGAGATGATCGTGATGTCGAGGTATCCCGCGCTGTTGAAGGTCATGAACTTCGGCAAGCATCGCGGCACCACGTTCGAGGCGGCTCCGATCGACTACCTGGAATGGATCAGGGACAAGAGCGATATGGACGAGGACACCAAATTCTCGGCCCGGTACTGGCTGCAAAAGCGCCTCTAAACTGTTGCGCAAAGTGTTGCGATTTATGTTGACAGTCGTTGCTAGTGTTGCGATAGTTACAACATAAGGATTTGGGAGATAACCGATGACCGCCCACGCGAAAATCCAGCCTGTACCGTTCACAATCATCGACCGGCTTCATCGCGCGCCGCTGCCGTCGCTCACCCGCATTCTCTACGACGGCGAATATTACACAGTGAACGATCACCTACTGCCAGCGCTCGAACGCGGCGAGACGCCTTTCGAGCTTGAGCTAGACGCGGACGAAGACGACGAGGCAATGCTGTGATGAACAAGATGGCCACCTACCGCGCGCACCTTTCCGCCGACGAGGTCAGCAAGTCGCTGCTCATGGCGCATGCACTCAGCGGGCATGCAGACCCGCTCACGGTCGCGCACCACGTCGCAACGGCCGAGGAGAAATTCGGCAAGCTGGCGTTGGCGCTTGGATATCGTGTTGAGAAAATCGCCACAGCGAAGGTAGCCGCCTGATGATCGCCCGCCTGATCAACCACCTCCAGCCGTTCGAGCGCGTCGGGATCGCCCTGCTGCTCGCGGCACTGATTATCGGCCAAAGCTGAGGTGCTGCCGTGAAGCCATGCCGGACACCAAGGGAACTCCGTGCTGAGGCGTCCAGGCTGTGGCGTCAGGCTGAGGTTCTAGCCACTGCCGGCCAGCATGAGCTTGCCGATGAATACGCCAGCGAGGCCGCGTGCCTCTACGCCAGCGCCGACGAACTTGAAAGGATTGCAGCATGACAAATCAAATCCGCCCAGCGCACCGAGAAGGCATCCGGCAAGCTACCAGTGCCAGCCGCCCGCCCGCTGTTCGCGCAGATAGACGCGAGGACGAGATGACCGGCTGGCGAGGTTTAGCTTTAGCCACAATCCTAGCCGGGTTGGCAGCAATCGACGCCGCGCCCCCGGCTCCCCGTCAACGAACCCGCTACAGGCCGCCAGAGCCGGATCACGAG